>NZ_JAUSVX010000005.1:300000-434072 GCF_030814995.1 Labrys wisconsinensis
CGGCCAGCAATCCTCTTCGCCGGTCTTATCGTGATACTCGCGCGAAGTGCCGTGCGTCGGGCTGGAGAGCGCTGATGAACCCGATGATGATCACGTTATGGGTTGGCCTCGGCGGCGCAATTGGGACGATAGCCCGATACTGGATCGCGATCTGGGCACTACCCTTCAGCCGCACGCTTCCGCTCGGCACGATCGGCATCAACATTCTCGGCTCCTTCATCATCGGCTTCGTCGGGACCTTGACCCTGGCCACTGGCAAACATCCTCTCCCTGAAATCGCGCGTTTGTTCGTCATGGTTGGTATCTGCGGCGGCTTCACGACCTTTTCGTCATTCAGTCTCCAAACCCTCGACCTTTTAAGGGCCGGCGCTTGGAACCGAGCCCTGTTGAATGTCGGCCTCTCTGTCGGTCTCTGTCTCGGAGCCGTAGCGCTCGGCCATGGCATTGCAGCAAGATTGAATGGTGGCGCGCAACAGGTCGCACAAATCGCGATTGAGGAGGACGGATAATTTTTTTGCGCATCCGCAGATCACATGCCTAAACCCGCAAATACGTTCAGGTTCGAACCGCAGACAATTCTGCCGGTTAAGCGTTTGGCGCTTCTCAATAATGTGCGGTTTGCGGAGCTGGAACGTTGGCGCGAGGAGCTTGAAGAACGAGGCCGGCGGCTGCCGCATTTCGATCCGCTGGATGGCGGCGCAGACGCTAGGCTTCTGATCTTGCTCGAGACGCCAGGTCCCGGCGATGCTCCGGTTCGCTTCGTGTCGCGCGACAACAAGACCGGCACAGCACGCAATCTCCGACATTTCCTCGGCGTCGCTGCCATACCTCGGCGCGAGACCGTGCTTTGGAACGCAGTACCCTGGATCGTTCACTCTCCTGGAGACAAAAACCGCCCGCTCCGCGAGGCGGAAATTGCAGAAGGCCTCAAGACCGTGCCCGGCCTCATGGATCGCTTGCCGCGTCTTGAAGTTGTGCTACTCGCTGGCCGCATCGCCCAGCGATCGGCGGAAACGATAACCGCGCGGAGGCCGGGATTGGCTGTTCACACGATGCCTCATCCCAGCCCGGCCAATGTCTGCACGAACCCGGATATCAGCACACGCATCACACTTGCTGTGAATAGCGCCGCCACGATCCTCGGACTCAAGGCTGCATGCGCATGTCCATGAGATTGCCAGGCACCATCATGTTCGCGTTCAGGTGATACATGATCCATAGCGAACCGGCGATGACGATGCCGACGATGAGCACGCCGAACGCAAGCGCGAGGACGTTGTTGAGATTGTCGGGTCCTGTCGTGATGTGCAGGAAGAATGCGAGATGTACGCCCATCTGGGCGATCGCGAACGCAGCCAGGGCCATGGGCACGCCGGGCGTATAGATCAGGCCCGTGCCGCTCGCGACCCAGAACGATCCGGCGGTCAACCCGGCGGCGAGCACGAAGCCAATCAGGTAATTTCGGATCGCACTGGCGACGTCATGGGTGCCAGGCTCCTGATCGCCGGGCGCGGTATCAATGTTTGAATTTGCGTGTCCATGCATGCTCATGGGCTTGTTCCCAAAAGATAGACATTCGTGAAAATTCCGACCCAGATGATGTCGAGCGCATGCCAGAACAGCGCGAAGCATAGCCCTCTGCGCATGATGTCCGGCCGAAAACCCTTGGCCCAGAACTGCGCCATCATCGTGCCGAGCCATAGCAACCCGACTGTGACGTGCACGCCGTGCAGTCCGACCAGCGCGAAAAACGCGGAAAGGAAGCCGCTGCGATCCGGGCCTGCTCCTGCCGCAAGCATCTTTGCAAACTCGCTGACCTCCAGGACCAGAAAAGCAAATCCCAAGAGGCCAGTGATCAAATAGCCAACCTGCGTCCACAGCATATTGCGAACATTGCTGGCAATTGTCGCCATGCCGCAGGCGACGCTGGAAAGAAGCAGGAAGGTAGTTTCGAGCGCTACCGTCTTCAGATCGAAGAGTTGAGCAGGATTGGGGCCGCCGGCTGTCGCATGAGATAGCACTGCATAGGACGCATAGAATCCAGAAAACAGAACAAAGTCCGAGAGGAGGAAGATCCAGAAGCCATAGGCGGTGATGATGCGCTTCGTGGCAGGGCCTTTCCACCCGCCATCGGGCTCCGCACGGGGGCCGAGTTTGTGCGGGTCCTGAGCGACTGACGCGTCATGAGGCACGGCGCTGATGTGCGGCTCCCGTCCCTCGACGAGCGCGATGCGAGCCTCACGCCGTTGATGATCGATGCGGGCAACCTCAGCCGCGGGCATCTCGTATTCGGCGTGGTCGCGCCAGGCGAAGACAACAAAAACCGCGAAAGCGCCGATCAGGCCGACGATCACCAGCCACCAGATGTGCCAGATGAGAGCGAATCCGGCGACCACCGCGAAGAACGCGACCACGAACCCGGTCGGGCTGTTCTTTGGAAGTTCGATTGCTTGGTAGTCCGGTAGGTCGGTCAGGCGGCGCTGCTCCAGCGCTTTCTGCTTGATGCCCCAATAGGCCTCTTCCCCTTCGACATTTGGCAGCACCGCGAAATTGTAGGCCGGCGGGGGCGAGCCCGTGATCCATTCCAGCGTGCGTCCGTCCCAGGGGTCTCCCGTCAGGTCTCGCAAGGCCTCGCGGTTGCGGATCGAAACGACGATCTGAATGATCTGGGAGACGATGCCGCACAGAATGAGCACGGCGCCAATTGCCGCCACAACGAGCCAGGGATGCCAAGCGGCGACATCGTAATGCTGCATGCGGCGGGTCATGCCTTCCAGGCCGAGCACATAGAGCGGCATGAAAGCGACGTAGAAGCCTACGACCCAGAACCAGAAGGCGACTTTGCCCCACCATTCATCCAGCTTGAAGCCGAATGCCTTGGGGAACCAGTAGGTGTAGCCGGCAAAGGCGCCAAAGAGGACACCTCCGATGACGACGTTGTGGAAGTGAGCGACTAGAAAAAGTGAGTTGTGCAGCACGAAGTCGGCCGGCGGCACCGCAAGCAGCACGCCGGTCATGCCGCCGATGGTGAAGGTTGTCATGAAGGCGAGCGACCACAGCATCGGCGGCGAGAAACGCACGCGTCCGCCCCACATCGTGAACAGCCAGTTGAAGATTTTCACGCCCGTCGGCACCGCGATGATCATCGTCGTGATGCCGAAAAAGCCGTTGACGTCGGCGCCTGCGCCCATGGTGAAGAAGTGGTGCAGCCACACCATGAACGAGAGGACACAGATCGCCATCGTGGCGACGATCATCGAGCGATAGCCGAACAGCGGCTTACCGGAGAATGTCGAGATGACTTCGGAGAACACGCCGAAAGCCGGCAGGATGAGGATGTAGACCTCAGGATGTCCCCAGGCCCAGATGAGGTTGATGTACATCATCGGGTTGCCGCCGGCCCCGACGGTGAAGAAATGGAAGTCGAGATAGCGATCCAGCAGCAGCATGCCGAGCACGGCCGTCAGGATCGGAAAGGCAGCGACGATGAGCAGACTTGCCGCGAGCGCCGTCCAGCAGAAGATCGGCATGCGGGTCAGCGTCATGCCCGGCGCGCGCATCTTCAGGATGGTGGCGATGAAATTGACGCCGGTTAGCAGCGTCCCGACCCCCGATATCTGGATCGCCCACAGATAGTAATCGACGCCGACCCCGGGCGAGAAACCCAATTCCGATAGCGGCGGATAAACGAGCCAGCCAGTCTGGGCGAACTCACCGACGAACAGCGAGATGTTGACGAGCAGCACAGCCGACGCGGTCAGCCAGAGGCTTACCGAGTTGAATGTCGGGAACGCGACGTCGCGCACGCCGAGTTGCAACGGCACGGCGAAGTTCATGAGCCCGATCATGAACGTCATCGCGACGAAGAAGATCATGATCGTACCATGCGCGGAGAAGATCTGGTCGTAATGCTCCGCCGGCAGGTAACCCTGAGAATGAAATGCGATCGCCTGCTGCGCGCGCATCATCAAGGCGTCGATGAAGCCGCGGATCAGCATCAGCAGCGCGAGGCCGCAGTACATCACGCCGATCCGCTTATGGTCGACCGACGTGATCCATTCGCGCCACAGATAGGGCGCGTAGCCTTTGGCGAATACCCAACCAAGGGTCGCCAGTACAGCGGTCATGACCACGAGCGAGGCGACCAGTGGAATGGGCTGATCGAAGGGGATCGCGGACCAACTTAATTTGCCAAGCATTATGGTTCCTTCGTCGCGGCCGGCGGAGTGTCTTGGCCGCCGTGGCCCCCCTCGATGCCCGGACGATTCAGATCGCCCGCGACGACATCGTCGAACAGCTTTGGATCGACGTTGCTGTAGGTGCTGGGCGGCACATTCTTGCTCGGTTTCGCAAGTTCGTCGTACGCGGCCTTGTCGAGCACCGGGCCCGAGCCCTGAACGCTGGCGAGCCATTGTGCGAATTGATCCGATGCGACGGCGCGGACGTCGAAATGCATGTCGGAAAACCCCTCGCCACTGAACTGAGCGGAAAGGCCGGGATACGTTCCCGGCTGGTCCGCCTGCAGGCTGACTTGCGAAGTCATAGACGCCATGGTGTAAATCTGGCTGCCGAGCTGCGGCACAAAAAAGCTGTTCATCACGCCAGAGGATGTCAGCTTGAAGTGGACGGGCCTTCCGGCGGGAATGACCAGCTGATTGACCGTCGCCACGTGGTCATCAGGATAGATGAACAACCACTTCCAATCGAGCGACACGACCTCGACCTCAATAGGCTTCTCCTTTGAAGGAAGCGCTACATAGGGGTCCAAGGCGTGCGAACCAAACCACGCGATACCGCCGAGAAACGTAATGACCAGTACCGGGATCGCCCATACAATCAGTTCGAGGGTGCCGGAAAAGGCCCAATACGGCTGATAGCGCGCCCGGACGTTCGAGGCGCGAAACCACCATGCGAACGCCAAGGTCGCAATTATTGTCGGAACAACGATAACCAACATGATGGCGAGCGAGTCGAATAGGATCAGCTTCTCGGAAAGGCTTACCGGTCCTTGCGGGTCAAGAACGCCCGAGCATCCTGCGAGCGACATCGCGGGCAGCAGCCCGACTGCGAGCCTCGTGCTCGCTCTCGCTGTCCATCTTTGCTGGCATCGATCATTCCGGCTCAAAACTCAGCCCTTCCAGTATTATGGGGCGGCTTTCAGCTTCGTCAGATAGTCAACGATTGCTGGAACATCTTTGTCGTCGACCGGCGCCTTGTAGACATGGATCATCTTTTCGGCTTCGGCTTTCCACGTCGCCTCAGGCAGCTTCGGCTGGGTCAAGATCATGCCGGCCGAGTGACAGGCGACGCAGTTATTGTTGACCACGTCCGAACCGGGGCCTGTAAACATGGTTGCTCGATCGGGCACGTCGATCGAATCGGACTTCAACGTCAAAGTTTGCGCGCCAGCGATGTTCGGAGCGGCGAAAGCGAACAGAAGGAGCGGCAGGAAGATCGTGCGTTGCATGACATGTCTCCTCAGCTCACGATGACGGATGTCGCTTCAATGACGTTGCGCATGAAGCCCGAGGGATTCCAATTCGGTTGGGCGGGCTGGATGTCGCCGTCAGTGTTGGTGCAGCGGATCATTAGGGTCTTATTGCCCTTGTCAGTCAGCGTGATCGGAAGCTCCCACTGACGGAAGCTGTATTTCCCTTCATCCTTGCCGAGCTTGGCAGCTTGCCAGGACTTTCCATCGTCCGATGACAGATCGACCTTGGCGACGCCTGTATCACCTCCGAAGGCGATGCCACGAACTTGCGTCGGCGTTCCGGCCGGAAGCTTCTGGTTCGGCGCGACGTTTGTAATGAACGAACGCGGCACCATCTTGTTGATCGGCACCATCTTGACGCCCGTCTGACCAGGCTTGATGTCGGCATGGGGTGTGTCGGGTATGGTGTACGCCGTCTTCATCCAGAAATTATCGTCGGGCTTATCCAGCACCTCGATGTCGCTGAGGGCCTTCACCCAATAGGTGGCGTACCATCCGGGGACGATGAGGCGCAGCGGGAAGCCGTTCAGGAGGGGAAGTTGTTCTCCGTTCATCGCGTAAGCGATCATGACCTCGCCATCGCGCGCATGATCGATATCGAGCGACTTCATGAAGTCGGGGCCGTCAGGGACAACCGGTTCGTCGAGACCGTTTAGCCGCACCTGAACGGCGCCGCTTTTCACGCCGGCGCGATCGAGGACATCCTTGAGCCTTACCCCAGTCCACTTCGCATTTCCCATGGAGCCGTTTGCCCATTGCGCTCCCGGCACGCGGGGTTCGAACAGCCCCCGCGAGTTCCCTGAACACTGATTGACCGCCGCCATCTCGACGCGCGGCAGAGCCATGACGTCCTTCAGCGAGAGAGAAACTGTCTGATTGACGTGTCCATGAACGGCGAGGCGGAACTTATCGACGTCCACCTCGGTCGGAATGACTGCCCAATGCCAGCGCACATAAAATTGGTCGTTGGGCGTGAAAACGCCCTTATCAAACACTTCAAATGGCGTCTCCAACAGCGGCGGGCGCGACCGCTGCAGGATCATCGGTCCTTTGTGCGGGAAGTTGGTGACGATCGAACGTTCGTCAGGACCGCCAGGCAGGCCGAGCCGTACGATCGATTGGGCCCAGGCCGGACGGCTGGCGGCAAGGAGCGCAAGTCCACTGTAGCCGAGCACACGACGCCTATCGAATACCATGTTGCCGATACTCATGCGCTTTCTCCCTGACCTTCGTTCTATGCGATTTGTTCGAGGCTACCAACTCGTCGAATATCGGTCCAAGCTTTGAGGACGCATGGAATGATCTGGCGCAGCGATCGATAATCGACGTGGTCTTCAATTGTGAGGAATGATCCACCCCCATTTCTGGAAGATCTTTGCCCCTTGGGGCGATTCCAGGAATTGGACAAACTGCTTAGCCTCCATGCGGGTCTGGCCACGCTCGGTCAGCGCAACGCCCGCGTCTCGGTAGATCGCGTAATCGGGCTCGACCGCTACCTGATCCGCCAATGTCGGATTTGCCTTTTGCCAAATCGTCCAGATCAGCCACGCATCAAGCGTCGGATCCTTCGTCCAGGCCGCTTTGGCCTCCGCGCTGTTGCCCGCGACAACCGCGATGTTGGAGCGAAACGCTTTGACGCTCTCTATGTCGCCCCTTCGGCCCGCGACGTCCTCCCAAAGGCCCTGTTGCCCGGCGCCGTTCACGACTATGATCCGGTGGCCAGGCTTCAACAGATCCGCGAGGCCTTGGATATGTCCGGGATTGCCCGGCCTGACGAGGATAGCGGCGGCACGCAGGTAGAGCGGCTTGACCGATGATGGATCAATGTCGGGCACGGCCTTGATGAAATCCGACATCATAACTTCGGACCCGCTGAAGATGACGTCTGCGTCCTGCTTCGCCTTGTCGACCCATTGGGGCGTCGGCCCCGCGGTGACGATCACATCAATCCCATGCGCCTTACCGAAGGTAGCCGCGGCTTCATTCATTGCCGGCAGGGGACCGCCCGGCCCGTAAACGTGCAACGGCTCTGCAGCAAAGCTGGAGCCTCCCCAAGAAATCGCGGCTAAGACCAATGCGGCCGTTGCAAACTGCTTCATCGACGCCTCCGCTTCGAATTACCCGATATGGGCCTACAGCTGGTCTGGTTCCATCCGCTGATCGCGATCAGTCTGAACGCCATTCAAGATCGATCCGACCTTTCTTGATCCCTGATCCATCGCCAAACATGATCAATGCGTGCGCGCATCGCCGTTGGATGAATCCGTGATTGTCCGAGAAACTCACATAAAACCCGCAGACATCGGAGCCCTCATGTCGGAGACCGTGATGCCCACTCAGGCAATCGCCAACAGCGCACGGCTTTCAGGCCGGCTAGAAATCGTCCGTCAGTTCACGCCGAACTGGTTCACCGTCACGATGGGAACAGGAATACTGGCGCTCGCCTTGAACCAGGCGCCCATCAATATTCCCGGCCTGCGTGCCGTCGCCGACGCGCTTTGGCTCCTCAATATCGGCTTGTTCACAGCTTTTACGTGCCTCTACGTCACACGCTGGATCCTGTTTTCCAGCGAGGCCATGCGCGTTTTCGGGCATTCGGTGGTGTCGATGTTCTTTGGGGCCATCCCGATGGGCTTGGCGACGATCATTAACGGCTTCCTCGCATTCGGTATCCAGCGCTGGGGCGAAACCGCGGTATCGATCGCCCAGGCGCTCTGGTGGCTCGACGCCACGCTATCCGTCGCCTGCGGCGTTCTTATTCCCTTCCTGATGTTCACGCGGCAGGACCATAGCGTGGAGAAGATGACGGCGGTCTGGCTGCTGCCCATCGTTGCCGCGGAAGTCGCGGCCTCGAGCGCGGGTCTGCTGGTCCCGCACCTCACCGGCGCGGCCGCCCTGCACATGCTGATCTTAGGCTACGCGTTATGGGCATTTTCAGTCCCGCTCGCGATGAGCGTGCTGGTCATCCTCGTGCTGCGGCTGGTGCTGCATAAGCTGCCCCACCGCGACATGGCGGCGTCCGGCTGGCTCGCGCTCGGGCCGATCGGGACCGGCTCGTTGGGGTTGCTTTTGCTGGGGGCCGACGCTCCCGCGGTCTTTGCGCAGGCGGGTATGCCTGCCATAGGCGATGTCGCGCACGGCATCGGCATCATCGGTGGCGCTGTCATGTGGGGCTATGGCGCCTGGTGGCTTCTGCTCGCGGTGCTGACGACAATCCGCTACATCCGCGAGGGCATGCCGTTCAACATCGGCTGGTGGGGTTTCACCTTCCCGCTCGGCGTTTATGCAGTGGCGACCCTGACGCTGGCTCGGCAGACCCAGATTGGCTTTCTGGCTGCGACCGGCGGGGTCTTGGTCGGCTGCCTGGCCCTGTTTTGGCTCATCATCGCCGCGCGCACACTTCGTGGAGCCTGTAACCGCTCGCTCTTCGTGTCGCCTTGTCTGATTACCGGGTCGATTCCTTCCGACTTTGAGGCGGATGCTGTCTAGCCGCCTCGCAAGTCGGATGCGATATTATGACCATGACATTGGAACAGCTCCGGGTTTTCGTAGCCGTCGCCGAGCGGCAGCATGTGACGCGCGCCGCCGAGGCCCTGAACCTGGCGCAATCGGCGGTGAGCGCCCACGTCGCCGCACTGGAGGCGCGGCATGGGGCGAAGCTGTTCCACCGCGTCGGTCGAGGAATTGAGCTTACGGAGACCGGCCGTCTTTTTCTCAAGGAGGCTCAGACCGTTCTCGCGCGCGCGGAGGCAGCCGAACTGGTGCTATCGGAACTCGGCGGTCTCAAGCGCGGTACGCTGGCTGTAGCGGCCAGTCAAACGATAGCCAGTTACTGGCTCGCGCGACATCTGGTCGCTTATCGCCGAGCGTATCCGGGTGTCGAAGTCAAGCTCATCATCGGAAACACGTCTCAGGTTGCCGGCTTTGTCCGAGACGGCACAAGCGAACTCGGATTTGTGGAGGGACATATTGAAGACCCCTCCCTCGCCAGCGAAACGATCGCGCGCGATCAAATGATGGTCGTCGTGGGCCACGAACATCCCTGGTCAAAGCAACAGCCGGTCACGTTCGATGATTTGCACGACACGGATTGGGTGCTCAGAGAACCCGGCTCTGGAACTCGATCCGAGTTCGAAGAGGCGCTACGCGCAAAGAAGGTCGACTTCACCAAGCTTCGCATCGCGCTCGAACTTCCCTCCAACGAAGCTGTCAGGTCAGCAGTGGAAGCAGGCATGGGCGCCACAGCGCTGTCGGCGAGCGTCGTCGCGGCCGGGATCGAAGCAGGTTTGCTCTACGACGTAGGCGTCCAGTTGCCCGATCGTGAGTTTCACGTGCTGCGCCACAACGAAAGATATCAGAGCCAGGCGGGCCAAGCGTTGCTTGGAATTATCGATCCGCATTGAAATTCGTTCCGACAATTTCTCCATTTGGCGCTGTCGAGCAGGTGTCCTTCGACGCGTCATATGATCGTTCTTGAACGACGATCGATCTTATCGCGAAGCCCTTCTGGCCCCGAGCGCGTTCTCCTTCCAAGTTGTCAATAGGAGGACGCAAGATGATCGGAACCACACTTCAACGTCGCCAGGCGCTTCAACTCGGTCTCGCAGCGGGCATCGGCGCCGCATTTGTCGCCCCTTCAGCGCCGGCGGATGCCAAGAGCAACGACAGCGCGCTTCTTCCCACAGGCTCAAACGCGTTGCGGGAGTTGACCGATCGCCTCGCCAAAGCGCCTCGCCGCCGAGACTTCAAGACGGTTCCGATGATTCTGACATCTCCGGACCAATGGGACCACGAAGCGCTTTCGGACGTCATCGCCTATCAGTCAAAGGCGAAGCAGGTGTGGGACAATACCGACATCGCCAGCCCCTGGCTCAATCTGATGCGCAACGCGCTGAACGCGCAGATTTGGTCGTTCAAGCATCCTGATTTTCTGGCGGTCTCTGCGACTCATGGAACAGCCCACCTGGCGCTTTACGATCAATCGATCTGGGACAAATACCAACTCGCCAAACTTGCCGGCGACAAATTCCAGACGAATACCCTGATCGTTGAAAAGAAAGCGCAGTCCGCAAGTCTCGAGAACTACGAAGATCCAGCGGGAGCTTTCTCGCCGGAAGACAACTCCATTCCCGCGCTGATGAGCCGCGGCGTCGTGTTCATGTCCTGTCACAATGCTATCTGGGAGGAAGCGGCCGGGCTACTCAAAGCGAATGTCAACCCAGACAAGCTCAGCCATGAAGCGTTGGCGGCTGAGTTGACCAACCATCTCATCCCCGGCGTCGTGCTTACACCTGGCGCGGTGGGTACGCTGCCCGAATTGCAGCAAGCCGGCTTCCACTATGCGAAGTAAGGCGCTCACGATGCTCAAATCACTGTTCATCGCAACATTGGCCTCAGCCGTTTGCTTGGTCTCTGGGGCAGGTGCGTCTAATGCCGCCGAACCTTCTTCAGACGCCATGAAGGTGCCGGGCTTCGCGGTCGACGTTTTTCCACCCTGGCAGGACGGCCGGAACAATGACGCCACAGATCGCGGCTTGGCATTCACCGTTCCGGAAATCGACGACATGGCCGATTTCCACGGCGATCTCACGAATCCCGAGCTCGTGCTCTTTGTCGGCGGAAACTATTACTTCGCCATGGCGCCGTTGGTGAAGGCATTCGAAGCTTCACACCCGGAATATAAGGGCCGGTTGTTCTGGGAGACGATACCACCAGGATTACTGGTCGATCAGATGAAGGCTCACGGTCGCATCACGGTCGGCAACATGACTTTCGTGGTAAGGCCGGATGCTTACTTTGCGGGTCTCAAAAAGGTTCAGAGTCTGATCGACGAAGGCCTTCTTGATGGGCCGCCCGTGCCCTACGTCACCAATACCTTGACCATGATGGTGCCGAAGGCCAATCCAGCGAAGATCGATAGCCTCCAGGATCTCGGTAAGGCCGGCGTCAGACTCGCTATGCCCAACCCCGAGTTCGAAGGCGTGGCGCGTCAGATCAAGGCCGCTCTTGCCAAGGCCGGGGGCGATAAGCTTGCCGACGCTGTGTACGGCACGAAGGTCAAGGACGGCTCAACCACGCTGACCCATATCCATCATCGCCAAACACCGCTGTTCCTGATGCAAGGCTTCGCCGACGCGGGCGTGACCTGGAAATCGGAGGCCCTCTTTCAGGAGCTGGCCGGACATCCGATCGCCCATGTCGACATACCGGAGAATGAAAACGTAACGGCCGTCTATGCCGGCGCGGTCGTCAAAGGTAGCGCTCACGGCGAAGCCGCGAAGGCGTGGCTCGAGTTCATTCATTCCCCCGAAGCGCTGAGCATATTCGAGCGCTATGGCTTCAAGCCTTACGCCGGGCAGAACTGAACTTCTCTTTCGATAAGGAAAATCGAGATGACGATGACCTTCGCAAGATCGCGCATTACAACGGCCACGACAGGGCAGTCGGAAGCCGTCATCCCAGACGCAACGTGGCGCATTGCAGGCTTAGCGCTCCTCTCGGTGCGTTTCATCCAGGGATTCATCTATTGGGGTGGCGGCTCTCGCCGCTTCATTTATGCGCCGTCTAAGCTCGATCCGGACGCGACTTCTTGGATGGCCAATAAATTCCAGACTGCGATGCCGGGGGCCCTGCTTGGGACCGATCACATCATCTCTTACTTGCTGCAACATTTTTGGCTGCTCTATCCGGCAGTCATTCTCTTCAGCGCGGCGGAGCTGATCGCTGGGCTGATGTTGATGGCAGGATTGATGACCCGAGCCGCCGCTGCCGTCTCTATCGGTTTCTCGGTCATCCTGATGTTGATGTTCGGGTGGCAAGGCGCGACATGCATCGATGAATGGACCATGGCTGCCAGCAGCCTCGCGATGGGCGCGACGCTCATGCTGGCTGGAAGCGGCGCGTATTCGCTCGACAACGTTCTGCTGCTACGTAACCCGGCTCTCGCGAACAAGGTCTGGTTCCGTTGGCTATCCGGCGCGCTGCCTTTGCCGATGAGCGGCTCAGCCTTTCGCAATCTTGCGCTCGCGGTTCTGGCTACAACCGTCGTATTCAACGTGGCCACGTACGACTACTACCGAGGCTCGGTTTATAGCGCTTTCCATGGGGGACCGGTGAGCCCCAGCAAACACCATGTGACGTTGGAGGGCGCAGCGCTGCTCCCCGACGGGAATTTAAAGTTCCATGCCTATCTCGACGGCGGCACGCCTGCCTCGGCATCTCACATCGTCGATGTCGCGTTGCTCGGAAGTGATGGTGCCGTCATTCATCGGTGGGACATGGCTGCCTTGAGCGCGTTGCCCAAAGACGCCATCCGCAACGATTTTGCGTACAACAAATTCAGTATCGGTCCCTATGGCCTTGTCGCCAAAGTAGGAGCGATGGCGGAAATCACGCTGCCGCTGCAGGTCGTTACTGTTCCGGGCAGTGCAAAGCTCCGCATGACGACCGTCAGCGGAAACCATTTCGATGCAAGCGTAAATGGTTAGTGCCGTCGAATCATATTTGCGAACGTCTCTTTGCAAGGAATAGCAGAATGAACAAACTGCCGAAGAATGTTGTCGTGACCGGCGCGGCCGGCCAGATCTGCTACTCGCTACTGTTCCGGCTCGCGAAGGGAGACGTTTTCGGAACCCGGCAACCTCTGCGGCTACACCTATTGGACTTGCCACAGGCACAGCAGGCGGTTCGGGGCGTCGTCATGGAGCTGGAGGATTGTGCCTTTCCGCTCCTCACGAATGTGGTTATCACCGATGATCCCAAGATCGCTTTCAAGGACGTAGATGCGGGCTTCCTCGTCGGCTCGCGACCGCGATCAAAGGGAATGGAGCGTCGGGATCTCCTGTCCGCCAACGCTGACATTTTCCGAATTCAAGGCCGCGCATTGAGCGAGGCCGCAAAGCGGGATGCAAAGATCCTGGTTGTCGGCAACCCTGCCAACACGAATGCGATGATTCTCGGTGACAATGCTCCTGATTTCCCGACAGAAAACATCACCTCGATGATCCGGCTGGATCACAACCGAGCATTGACGCAATTGGCGCGGCGCGCTGGTGTCGCGGTCGGCGACATCGAAAAGTTCGTCGTCTGGGGCAATCACTCGCCAACGATGTTCGCCGACTGGTCTCATGCCTTGGTCGACGGCCGTCCGCTCTCTGAGCTCATAGGTGACGAAACCTGGTATCGAAATACGCTGATCCCCGAAGTGGCGCGCCGAGGAACGGCAATCATTGAAGCGCGGGGGTCGTCGTCCGCCGCATCCGCTGCCAACGCCGCTATCGATCATATGCGTGATTGGGTTCATGGGAGTAAGGGTGACTGGGTCTCCATGGGACTGCGTTCAGACGGAGCCTATGGCATACCAGAGGGACTTGTCTTTGGGATGCCTGCTATTTGTAAAAGCGGACAATACGAAAGGGTTGTGGACTTGCAATTCGGGCAATTCGCCAAGCAGATGCTGGAAAGAACAATTACAGAACTCAGCGAGGAAAGGGAGGCGGTGCGCGGTTCTTAGAATCCATAGTAATTCACTCAGATTGGTAACGGAAAGCCAACTGAGCGTCTTACACCATGGGCATCCTGCAGTGATCGTGGCTGCCCGCCCGACTGATCGCACCAGACGGCCTCGCTGCATCGCGTTACTTGGGCTGCTCTATCTGCCGGTAGACCGCTTCCACGATCGGCAGCAGGCGTTCCCGACTGGCCGCTGCCGAGAGAGCAAACCCAAGCCCATCGTCGATCCAGTAGAAAGCCGAAACGTTGCCTTCCCGGAGAAAGCGGTAGTCGGTTTCGCCCTTCTCGCCGTTACGCAGATATAGCGTGAGGCGTGTGCCGCGGTCGTCGTCATACATCAACTGCGCAGCGACGTCGTCAGCAGACGCAGGCAGCAATCTGCCACCCATCAAACGAAAGCCGAATCTGGTCAGATCAGGCGCCTTGATCGGCTTGCCGAGGCGGTTGGAAAGCCATTGCACCAAGTGATCCTGCTCGCTCGCCTTGACCTCAACCGGGTGGGTCGCATCGACAACGAAGGTTCGGTAGGCGGATATCGCGTCGCTGACCATGACCGGCTGCGCCGGATTCAATGTCGGCACATCGCCTCGTGCGATCCAGCCGATCGTGCCGCCCGCCACGAGAAGAAGCGCTGAGGCGGCCACCAGTCTGAACTGCTGGAATTGGCGGTGCCGCCGGCTTGCGCGGATATTCGATATGCGCAGGCGCGCAGGGATCGGTTCGCTGGCTTTCGCCGCCAACTGGTCGCGCAACGTCTCGCGCTGAGTGCGCCACGCCGCGCCTTGTGACGCCGCCTCCGGGTTTGCCTTCAGGTAGGCTTCGACGGCTTCCACCCGATCAGGAAGAATACGCCCGTCGACATAGGCGTGCAGATCATCCTCTCCGATCGGACTTTCGCGTGTGGTCATTTCACTCTCCGCAACACGGCGGTGCGGCCGGTTTCCAGATATTCCCGCAATTTCTCACGGCCACGACTCAGTCTCGACATCACCGTGCCGACGGGGAGCCCGAGAACGCGCGCTGCTTCATCGTAGGACAAGTCCTCGACACCAACGAGCAAGATCACTGACTTCTGATCTTCCGGCAGCGTATCCAGCCCGGCGAGGATGTCCCTGATCGCTGTGCTGCTGTCCGGCGCAGAATCGGAAGCCGCCGGCTCCACGATATCCTCCAGAGCAAAGTGCATCCCGCGTCTACGCTTTTGACGATAAATGTTGATGAACTGGTTACGCAGGATCGTAAGGAGCCATGCCTTGAGGTCGCCGTCGCGATGGCGCAAATGCCATCGCCTGACGGCCCGCTCCAGACAATCCTGGACCAGATCGTCCGCGGCATCATGCTGCCTTACCAGCGCATATGCGTAGCGCCGCAGGGCCGGAATGTGCTGCTCCAGAAGGATTGCCGTTTCGTCCAAGACCAGGCCTTTAGGTTGGATCGGCCGAACCGGTTTGCCCGGCCAATCCGGAATCCTCAATAGGTAGCGGCGGGATCGACCTGCCAGATTTCGTCTGCCAGCTTCCCGTCACGATACACCATCACGTAGCGAACCTTGACCGTGTTCTTGCCGGCGAACGCGACGTTGGCGGTCACCGTTGCCCCCTTGGGATTTGCCGCTTCGGCGATGGCCGCGATGGTGGCCTTTTGTTCGCCCTGGGCCTTGGTAAACTTGCCCCAGACCTCCTTGAGCTTGTCCGAGCCGGCATAGCTGCCGTCGAGCGGGCCGCCGACCCAATGCAACGTGGTACCGTCAGCATAGGCGGAGGTGATGGCAGTAACGTCCCCCTTGGCAATGTCGGCAATACGCGCCTTCGCCATGTCTTCCGCAGGACCTGCGAATGCGGTTCCGGCAAGCAGCATGAGCGCGGCAGTCGAAAGTAAGAGAGTCTTCACGGCAATCTCCTGTTGTTGTGTGTCAGCCTGCTGGAGACGCCGCTCGCCGGAAATTATTCCGGCATTGTTCGATTTCCGCTCACGTTATCGTGACGCCCGTTTTCGAACGTCCGCGGAATTTTCTCGTCGTTAAAGCGTCAGGGCGTGATCACAAGGGAGGAAAAGCATGTCCAGAGCGGTTCTTGTTGTTACGCTAGGCGCCGCGCTCGCCTTTGCGGGTGCGGTCTATGCCCACGACGGGCACATGCAGCACATGTCATCGGCGCAGGACTCAGCGACGGACCAATCGTTCGATGCGCAGATGGGGCGCGCGATGCAGCGCATGGACCGGGACATGTCGGTTCCGCCAAGCGGCAATTATGACCGCGATTTCGCGGCGATGATGATTCCGCACCACCAGGGCGCGGTCGACATGGCCCGCATCGAGTTGCGGTTCGGCAAGGATCCCGTGCTGCGGCGTCTGGCGCAGGCGATCATCGTCGAGCAACTCCAGGAAATCGACGTCATGAAACGTCAACTGCAACAGCCTCCCGTCGCGTCGTCACAGCCATCGCCTGCCTCAGGTCAACCCCATCACAAGGATTTCTGACATGAAAGCTCACCTCTCAGCCTGCATCCTGCTCGCAACGACGCTGTCCGCCTCGGCGGGGCAAGCTCCTGGGGCTGCCGACAAGCCGGACATCGCGGTCAGCGCGCGGGATCGCTTCTATACATCGGACCAGTTCTCCAACACGGTTTCGGTCATCGATCCCTCCAGCAACAAATTGCTCGGTGTCATCCGGCTCGGCGACCCGACGCCCGGCAATCTGAGCCCGCTTTACAAGGGCCAGTTGCTGGTTCACGGCATGGGCTTTTCGCCGGACCACAAGACGCTAGCGGCAATCTCGATCGGCTCGAACTCGGTCAGTTTCATCGATACGGCGACGAATGCTGTCAAGCATGTGAGCTACGTCGGCCGCTCGCCGCACGAAGCCTTCTTCACGCCGGACGGCAAGGAAGTGTGGGTCGCGGTGCGCGGCGAGAACTACATTTCGGTCCTGGACGGTAAGACCTTCAAGGAAACGACGCGGATCGAAGTGCCAAACGGACCGGGCATGACGATCTTCTCGCCCAACGGAAAGTACGGCTACGTCTGCTCAAGTTTCACTCCGGAGACCGTCGTCATTTCGACCGATAGCCACAAGATCGTCGGTCACGTCAAACAGGACAGCCCGTTCTGTCCGGACATCGCGGCAACGCCGGATGGCAAGCAGGTCTGGCTGACGTTGAAGGATGTCGGCAAGACTATGGTGTTCAACGCCAAGCCGCCATTTGGCGTGATCAAGACGCTCGATACCGGCCCGATCACCAACCACGTCAACATCGTCCGAAACACCAAGGGCCAATTTGCTTATGTGACCGTCGGCGGACTGAATGCAGTCAAGGTGTTCCGTACCGATACGTTCGAGCAGGTTGCGATGATCGAGACCGGTGCGCTGCCGCATGGTCTCTGGCCGTCCGGAGATGGCACGCGCGTTTACGTCGGACTTGAGAACGCCGATGCCGCCGCGGCGATCGATACGCTCGAGAACAAGGTTATCGCGACGATCCCGATCGGCCAGGCACCTCAGGGCGTGGCCTATGTTCCCAACGCCGTGCCATCGGGCGATGGAATGA
The DNA here is from genome assembly GCF_030814995.1 of Labrys wisconsinensis. Taxonomy (GTDB): domain Bacteria; phylum Pseudomonadota; class Alphaproteobacteria; order Rhizobiales; family Labraceae; genus Labrys; species Labrys wisconsinensis. Next base: position 317,549 of record NZ_JAUSVX010000005.1, read on the forward strand.
GCAACTTGCAACCGCTTGCGGCAACCTCGGAATCAGCACAGCTCAAGCTCGGTGTGCCCGGCAGCAAGACTGCAACACAGGTGACGCTGTTCAATCAGGGATTGGTCCAGGTCGTGCAGGCCGCCGTCACAGGACTGGAGCCCAAGAAGGCGTACACGTTGGCGCTATCGGTCCAAGCCGATGGTAGTGGCACGCTGCAGCCACTGGCCGCGTTCATGACCAATCCGGCCGGCGCGGCCATCGTCAATACTGTCGGACCCATTCGGCAGGTTGTCGAAGCCAAGCAGGATGATGCGCGGCGGTATCTCGTGATCGCGTCGGGCTCGGCCCACGAACTCGGCGCCGCCGTCCAGATTCAAATGCCCTAAAAGCTGGCCGCATCCAAGAAAGTCGCGCTGCAATCATCCGCAGCGCGACGTCGCATCAAATACGATCGATCAGACGTCTCAGGGAAATCGACGAAAGCGCTGGAATCAGCTCTGCGAGTTTGCAGCGAATTGGGAACAGCACGATAGGTTTCGTATGTTTCCAGCCGAAGTGGAAAAGCGCGCCTTCGACGAAGGCGACATAGTCGTCGGAGACAGCGCCTTGAGCGATCGATCGGATGGGCAAAGGAACTGCCAAGGCGCTCGATCCGCTTCGTCGGGGCGCAGCGGGGATGTTCGATACGATGTCGAAGGTTTCGCAATGGTCATGAGCGAAGGGCGCAATACCGACGCGAGCGCCAGGCAACCAATTTACAGCACATTGTCGCGGAAGCGCTGTTTGCGCGGACCGACAAGTTTTGAATCATTCACGGCGAAATGGCGCGCCCGACACGATTCGAACGTGTGGCCTCCACCTTCGGAGGGTGGCGCTCTATCCAGCTGAGCTACGGGCGCATTTCACTTCGCTTAATCCCATCGACCTCTGGCGGTCAACGGATTCAAACACCTTCAACCGAGCCTCTCGTTCCAAGCGTCCAACGCGTCGTGCTGGTGCTCGCTACGCTACGCGCTTGTTCGCTGCATTTCTCTGAAAACTGCTTACGCGGTGCTTACGCGAAGAATTTTCCAGATAGGGCAGCTTACCGAGAGAACGTCAACCTACTGAATTTCGTCGTCTTTTCCCATTTCGTTCAAAACCAAACACACTTGACATCAGCCTTCGGAGGGCAACGCTCTATCCAGCTGAGCTACGGGTGCGGCGCGGCGCGAGGCCGTCTGGATGGGGCCTTCATAGCCGAGGACGGCGGGCGCGGCAATGGCCAAACGCCGCTCAGGCGAAGGTCTTGCGCGGGTCGAGCGCGTCGCGCACCGCCTCGCCGATGAAGATCATCAGCGCCATCATGCCGGCGATGACGAAGAAGCCGGTGATGCCGATCCAGGGCGCCTGCTGGGCGTTGTCGGCGGCCTGGCGCATCAGCTCGCCGAGCGAGGGCGAGCCGGGTGGCAGGCCGAAGCCGAGATAGTCGAGCGAGGTCAGGGTCGAGATGCCGGCATTGAGCACGAAGGGCATCATGGTCAGCGTCGCCACCGTGGCGTTGGGCAGGAGGTGCTTGCGGATGATGGCGAAGTTGCTGAGGCCGAGGGCGCGGGCCGCGCGCACATATTCGAAGTTGCGGGCGCGCAGGAACTCGGCGCGCACCACGCCCACCAGCGTCGTCCAGGAGAACAGGAGGAGGATGCCGAGCAGGAGCCAGAAGCTCGGCGCCAGCACGGCGGCGAGGATGATCAGGAGGTAGAGCGTCGGGATGCTGGTCCAGATCTCGATGGCGCGCTGGAAGATCAGGTCGGTCCAGCCGCCGAAATAACCCTGCACCGCGCCGGCGGCGACGCCGATGATCGAGGAGAGCACCGTGAGGATCAGGCCGAACACCACCGAGAGCCGGAAGCCGTAGATGACGCGGGCGATGAGGTCGCGGCCGTTGGCGTCGGTGCCGAGCCAGTTCCATTCCAGGTCCCGGCAGCCGGTGCCGCCGACGCGTGCCGCCGCCTCCTTGCAGTCCGCGTCGGACAGCGTCCAGGTCGGCGGCGAGGGGAAGGGCTTCGGCGCGTTCTTGTTGATGGTGTCGTAGGAATAACGGATCGGCGGCCAGAGCATGAAGCCGCCCTTGTCCTGGATCAGCTTGGTCAGATAGGGATCGCGGTAGTCCGCCTCGGTCTCGAAGTCGCCGCCGAACGTGGTCTCGGGATAGGCAGAGAAGACCGGCACATAGGTGTGACCGTCGTATTGCACCAGGAACGGCTTGTCGTTGGCGATGAACTCGGCGAACAGCGACAGGACGAACAGGATGCCGAAGACCCACAGCGAGACATAGCCGCGCCGGCTGGCCTTGAAGTTGCGCCAGCGGCGGCGGTTGAGCGGCGAGAGCACCCAGCGTCGGCGCGCGGCGGGATTGGGAGCGTCCATGCCTCAGGCCTCCCGCGCTTCGAAGTCGATGCGGGGGTCGATGATCATGTAGGTGAGATCGGAGATCAGGTTCACCAGGAGGCCGACCAGCGAGAAGATGTAGAGCGTGGCGAACACCACGGGATAGTCGCGGTCGAGCACCGAGGTGTAGCTGAGCAGGCCGAGTCCATCGAGGGAGAACACCTTCTCGATCAGCACGGCGCCGGTGAAGAAAGCGCCGATGAAGGCGGCGGGAAAGCCGGAGATGACGATCAGCATGGCGTTGCGGAAGACGTGGCCGTAGAGCACCTGGCGCTGGCTCAGGCCCTTCATCCGCGCGGTCAGCACATATTGCTTGCGGATCTCGTCGAGGAAGGAGTTCTTGGTCAACAGCGTCAGCGTGGCGAAGGCCGAGAGGCTGAGCGCGAACAGCGGCAGGGCGAGGTGCCAGGCATAGTCGGCCATGGCGCTGGGCGAGGCGATCCAGTCGTACCAGGGCATGTCGTCGTAGCGGCTCGACCACAGGCCCTTCAGCGGGAAGATCTGCCAGAAGGAGCCGCCGGCGAAGAAGACGATCATCAGGATGGCGAAGAGGAAGCCGGGAATGGCATAGCCGATGATGATGACGATGCTGGTCCAGGCGTCGAAGACCGAGCCCTCGCTCACCGCCTTGCGGATGCCGAGCGGGATGGAGATGAGATAGCTCAGCAGCGTCACCCACAGGCCCAGCGAGATGGAGACGGGCAGCTTCTGCTTGATCAGCTCGACCACCGACATCGACTTGAAATAGCTCTCGCCGAAATTGAAGGTGAGATAGTTCTTCATCATCAGGACGAAGCGCTCGGGCGCCGGCTTGTCGAAGCCGTACTGCTTCTCCAGGCTCTTGATGAAGGCCGGATCCAGCCCCTGGGCACCGCGATATTGCGAATTGACCTCGCCGCCGAAGTTCTGGCCCTGGCCGGCGAAGTCGCTGCCCGTGCCGCCCAGGCGGTCGCCGCCGCCGGCGCCGGTGAGCTGAGCGATCATGCGCTCCACCGGCCCGCCCGGCGCGAACTGGATGATGGCGAAGGAGATCAGCATGATGCCGAACAGCGTCGGCACGATGAGGAGCAGGCGGCGGACGATATAGGCGAGCATCGGCGGTCCTGGTTTGGCCCGAGCCTAGTCACTCCCGCGATTCAGGGGAAGGGTTTCGCGCCGGCGGCCGGGCGGGCTTCACTCGGCCCGGGCGGCGAGGTCTTCGACCAGAGCCGTGCGCCGGCCGACGATGCGTGGCTTGTCGCGCCCGCAGCGGAAGGCCGGCGCCTCCAGGTCGGCCAGGCGCCGTGCCGCGGCGTCCGGCGTGGCGGCGGCGTCGAGCCAGGCGAGCGGGCAGGCGGCATCGTCCTCCAGGCGCATCACCGCCAGCGCCGAGACGACCGTGCCCTGCGCGTCGCGGGAGAGCAGGCGCAGGACCGCGGCCTGCGGGCGGAGGCGGCCGCCGACGCGCGGGCCGCGCCATTCGATGCGCGGGCCGACCCCGTAGCCGGCGCCGACCTGTGGGCCTGCCGGGGCCACGGCGGAGCCGCGGGCGAGGGCGACGCCGACCGAGGTGCCGGGATAGGTCATGGTCACGCGCCAGCCGGCCGGGCCGGGGCAGCGCACCGTCACGGTTTCGTGCTCGTCCGGGACATGGGCCGGTGTGGTGCGGCAGAGCTTGCCGCCGGTCGCGGTGGTGACGGACGCGATGCCGGCGGCCGCCACCGGGCCGGCGGCGGCCAGGGCCAAGAGGCCGGCGGCGAGGAGGGTGCGCGGCGGATGGACGATGGACATGGAGCTTCCCCCGACGGAAGCTTCATCCTTTCGCCCGAGCTCCGGCCCGGCCGTGCCGGAGCGCACGCGGCGCTATTGCGCCGAGGCGACGCGCACCTGCTGGCCGAAGTCGAGGCCGTAGACGTCGTCGCGGAAATGGGCGGCCCCATCAGGCGTGACATAGGCGGTCATGTAGACCCAGTGCACCGGCACGCGGTCGGGCAGGGAGAGGTCCTTGCGCTGGCCCGTGGCGATCTCCTGGGCGATGCGCTTGGAGTCCCAGCCCGGGCCGAGCAGCCAGGCGGCGAGGTCGTTGACGCCCTGCACGCGCACGCAGCCATGGGAGAAGAAGCGGTCGGTGGCGCCGAACAGCTTCTTCGACGGCGTGTCGTGCATGTAGACCGCCTCCGAATTCGGCATCTGGATGCGCAGCTGCCCGAGGGCGTTGCCGAGGCCGGAGTTCTGGCGCAGCGTGTAGTTCAGCGCCTTGTCGCTCGACCAGTCGATGCTGGCCGGGTTCACTTCCTTGCCCGAGCCGTCGAGCACCTTCATGCCCTGGCGGGCGAGGTAGCTCGGGTCCTTGACCATGTGCGGGCCGATCTCCTTCTTGATGATCGACTGCGGCACGGTCCAGGTCGGGTTGACGTTGACGGCGCTGATGGTGGCGTCGACCTCGGGCGAGGCGTTCTGCGGCCGGCCGACCACGGCGACGTAGCGGCGCACCACTTGGCCGTTCTCGATGGCCTCGACCTGGGCGCTCGGCAGGTTCACCACCACGTAGCGCTGGGCGAAGTCGACGAAGCGGGCGCCGAGCCGCTCCATGTTGTGGCCGATCTGGATCAGGCGTTTCTCCACCGGCACGGCCATGGCGGCGCGCGTGCGGTCGTTCATGGCGCCGGTCGGCGCGATGCCGTTGCGCATCTGGTAGCGCTGCAGCGCCGTGGTCAGGGCCGCGTCCCAGCCATCACCGCGATCGTCGGCGGCAAGGTCGCCCTCCATGACCAGGCGCTGGCGCAGCAGCGCCACCGCCGGGCCCTTGGCGCCGCGGCCGAGAGTGGCGGGCGGAGCCGGCGGAAAGCCGCCGGACCGGGCGATCCTGGCGTAGAACTGCGACAGGCCGTTGAGGCGGTCGAGCGAGCCGGCGTCGAAGGTCGGCATGCCCGTCCAGGGCGTCACCGGCGGCGGCTGCGGCGTCGAGGCGGAGGCGACCGGGCGCGGGCGCCTCTTCTTCACCTCGGGCGTCGGCGCCGCGGGCGTGGCGGCCGCGGGCGCCGCGGAGAGCGGCGCGGCGGCCGGCGCACCCGAGAGCGGCGCCGGCGAGAGCAGGGGATCGGAGGCCGGTGTCTGGGCCAGGGCACTGGAGCAGAGAACAAAGATGGAGGCCGCCGCCAGGCAGAGCTTTGCGGATCGGAACACGGGTCCGGCCGGCAAAGCTCTGCCAAACCTTTGAGACTCTGCCGAATTTCCGAGGTCGCCCTGTGGGTGGAGCTCGGAAATTCTGCTTGGGGCAGTACGCATCAGGATCGCCATGCCAGAACCAATGCGGGCCAAAACCCGAAACCGAGTGAACGTTGACGCTGCGTCTATCACGAAAGTCGCCCGGCGGGGGAGAACGGATTGCCGCGGCGCGCGCGATTGACGCCGAGCGTTACCCGTTGACAACAACGCCGCCGCCGCGACGCTACATCCGGAACTCCTCGCCGAGATAGAGCCGCCGCGCATCCGGGTTCTCGATGATCTCCTGCGGCGCGCCCTGGGTCAGCACATGCCCGGTATGGATGATATAGGCGCGATCGATCAGCGACAGCGTCTCGCGCACATTGTGGTCGGTGATCAGGACGCCGATGCCGCGGGTGGTGAGGTGGCGCACCAGGTCCTGGATGTCGCCGACCGCGATCGGGTCGATGCCGGCGAAAGGCTCGTCCAGCAGCATGAAGGAGGGGCGGCTGGCGAGCGAGCGGGCGATCTCGACGCGCCGGCGCTCGCCGCCGGACAGGGCGATCGAGGGCGTGGCGCGCAGGCGCGTCAGCCCGAACTCGTCCAGGAGCTCGTCGAGCTGGCGCTCGCGCTCGTGGCGGTCCGGCTCGGAGATCTCGAGCACCGCGCGGATGTTCTGCTCGACGCTGAGGCCGCGGAAGATCGAGGCCTCCTGCGGGAGATAGCCGATGCCGAGCCGCGCCCGCCGATACATCGGCAGGCGGGTGACATCGTAGCCGTCGAGCTCGATGCGGCCATGGTCCGGCGGGATCAGCCCGGTGATCATGTAGAACACCGTGGTCTTGCCGGCGCCGTTCGGCCCGAGCAGGCCGACGGCCTCGCCGCGCCGCACGTCGAGGCTGACATCGGCCACCACCTGGCGCTTGCGGTAGCTCTTGGCGATCGAGCGGACGCTCAGCAGGCCATCGTCGTTCTGCAGATAGGCGTCGGGGTCGTCGACCTCCTCAGCCGCCTCGACGGCGCCCGCGGCGCTCCTGCTTCGTGCGAAAGGCAACCACGCCACGATATGCTCGGTCCCTGGACTGTCGACGCCGGCGCTCATAAGGCGCGGTTTCGGTGCAAATAAGGCGCGTGGGCAGAATGCCCACGCAGTGCCGGCTGCGCTCAGTTCGCCTTCGGCTTGTCCTGCTTGCTGGGCACGAACAGGCCGGTGGTGCCGCCCAGGACATGAGCGACGCCGGTCTTGAGGTCGACCACCAGCTGCTTGCCGCGAATGACGTTGGCGCCCTGGGTCAGCACCACGCCGCCGGTCAGCGTCGCCGTGTTGGCGATCATGTCGAACACGCCGTTCTCGCCGGTGGCCTTCTGGTCCTGGGAGGTGACGATGACGCCGCCATAGGCCTCGAGGCGCCTGATGCTGTTCGCCTGGCTGGGCGTGCCCGCAGCCGGCGGCGTCGGCGTCTGGCCGTTCTGGGCGTTGGCGGAATTGTCGTAGAACACCACGAGCTTGGGGGTGCGCAGGACCGATTCGCCCTGGGTGGCGACGACGTTGCCGGTGAAGATCGCCTTCTGGAGGTTCTGGTCGACCTCCAGCGCCTCGGAATTGACGTCGACCGGCTTGCCGTTGTCGGCCGAGAAGCCCTGGAACGGGTTCGCGGCCTTCTTGTTGGCCTGGGCGTCGGCAAAGCCGGGGACGCCGAGGGCCAGGGCCAAGGCCAGGGCGGCGAGGGTCGCCTTGCGCCCGTTCCGGGCCGGGGTCGCGATCGTGCTGGCGCTCATGGCGTCTGGTCCTGTGCTGGCGTGGCGTTGGCCGGCGGCCTGGGCTTCAGCTGGGTGTGGAAGGTCGACGTCACCCCGCCCTTGAACAGGATGGTCGCTCCGCCCTGGGTGATGTTGAGCGAGTCCGCCTGGATCACCCCGCTGGTGAGGTTGACCTTGACGTGCTCGTCGCTCTTCACCGTCCCCGCCTTGAAGTCGATGGTGGCACTCTTCATGTCGGCGGAATAGCCCCGGGTCGAGGTGACGCCGACCTGGTCGTGCAGGATGAGGATCTCGGCGTTCGAATCGAAGCGTCCGTTCAGCGAGCGGATCGTGGCGGTGGACTTGTCCTGCATGGTGATCACCGCCTCCAGATTGCTGAGGTCGATCAGGCCGGGTGCGGCGATGCGCTGGGACGCGGTCTTGGCGGTGACGTTGTAGGCCTCCTGGCGCTTGTTGAAGCCCGTGAGATGCGGCAGCTCCATGGTCAGCTTGTCGCCGGAGACGTCGAGCTTGCCGATGTTGACGTGCACTTCCTGAGCCCGGAAGGGATCGAGCCAGGCATAGAGCACGAAGGCGATCGTCCCGAGCAGGGCCAGCGCCGGCACCGCCACCTTGAGCGTGCGCACGACACGGCTGTGCCGCCGGGCGGCGTCGAACGCCACCTCGCGGCTGAACGGAGCGGATGGCGACATCCTCATCCGCGTATCGATCGTATCGACCACTTCCGAACCTCATGGCGGCACCCCGGCTGGGCCGCCGCCGTCATATTGCGACGCGGGGGCGCCGAGTCAACGGAGCTCACGCAACGGCAGGTTGCTGCCGGGGTCAGCTATGCGCGAAAATGTCGGTCTCGGCCCAGCCCTCGAGGTCCAGCAGCGCCCGCGCCGGCACGAAGTCGAAGCAGGCCTTGGCCAGCGCCGCGCGGCCCTCGCGGGCGAGCATGGCGTCGAGCTTCGCCTTGAGCTCGTGCAGGTGCAGCACGTCGGAAGCGGCATAGGCGAGCTGCGCTTCCGTGAGGTCTGCCGCGCCCCAATCCGACGATTGCTGTTGCTTGGAAAGCTCAACGCCCAAAAGTTCCCGCGCGAGGTCCTTGAGCCCGTGCCGATCGGTATAGGTGCGCACCAGCTTCGAGGCGATCTTGGTGCAGTAGATCGACCCCGTCATCACGCCGAAGGCATGATAGAGCACCGCGACGTCGAAGCGGGCGTAGTGGAAGATCTTGGTGACCGCCGGATCGGCCAGGAGCTGCTTGAGGTTGGGCGCGTCGCTGCCGCCGGCGGGGATCTGCACCACGTCGGCGCTGCCGTCGCCCGGGGAGAGCTGCACCACGCAGAGCCGGTCGCGGTGCGGGTTGAGGCCCAGCGTCTCGGTGTCGATGGCGGCGATGCCGCGATAGCGCTCGAGGCCCGGCAGGTCGCCGCGATGGAAACGGATGGTCAAGGTCGAAGCCCTCGTCGGGGTTGTCGAGGCTGGCAATAGAGCCGCGGACGGCGAGGAGCAAGCTTTTCGCGCGCCCGGCGGGCCTTTGAGATTCGGCAGAATTTCGGGGCCCGCCTCGCAGGCGGGTTTCGGAAATCCTGCCTGGGCGCGAAGGCGGCTGGCGCCGCGGCTGGTTTCGCGCCAGAACGCCGGCAGGACCACCGGGAGCATCGCGCCATGAGACAGGGATCAGGGTTTCTGGACCGCCCGCGCGCCGCTCGTCTCATGGCGGCGGCCGGCCTCGACGCCGTCGTGCTCTGCCAGCCGGAGAGCATCCACTACGCCACCGGCGCCTTCGCCGGCGTCGCCGCGTTCTGGCGCCGGGCCGGGGCCGCCTTCGTCGTGGTGCCGGCGGATGCCGCGGCGGCGCCGGCCGCGGTGGTCGGCGACCTCCAGGCCGCGGATTTTGCGGCGCGCTCCGGCATCGCCGATGTGCGCACCCATCCGATCTGGGTCGAGGTCTCGAGCCTGGACGATCCGGCGGCGCCCGATGTCGCCGCCGCCATCGCCCGCGCCGACCGGGCGGCCGGCCGGCCCGAGGGCTTCGCCCGGCCCGGCACCTACGATCCCCGGCTCTCCCTGGCCGAGCTCGCCGGCATCCTGGCCGAGCGCGGCCTCGCCGGCGGGCGGATCGGCCTGGAGCTCGGCTTCGTGCCGGCGGCGGACCTTCCCGCCTTCGAGGCGGCGCTGCCCGGGGTGCGCTGGGTCGACGCCTCGCCCCTGGTGGCGCGGCTGCGCATGGTCAAGCATCCCGACGAGATCGCGCGGCTGCGGCTGGCGGCCGACCTCTCCCTGGCCGGGATGGGCGAACTGCTCGGGCAGCTGCGCGGAGGGCTCGACGCTGCCGCGATGACGGCGCTCTGGCGCGCCGGCGTGGCCGCCGCGGCGCGCGGCCGGGGCGTGGCCGGGCCGCAGTCGGACTGGGCCTATATTGCGGTCGGCCCGGACGGGTTCGCGCCGGGCGGGCCGGCGCGCGCCGGGGACGTGGTCAAGATCGACGTCGGCTGCGTCGTCGCCGGCTACAGCTCGGACGGCGCGAGGACGGCGGTGATCGGCCGGGCGAGCCGGGCGCAGCGCCAGGTCTTCGACGCGCTGCACCGCGCCTTCGACGCCGGACTGGCAGCCCTGCGGCCGGGCCGGCCGCTGCGCGAGGCCCACGCCGCGGCGACGGCGGCCATGCACGCGGCCGGCTTCACCAGCTATTCGCGCGGCCATTTCGGCCACAGCGTCGGCGCCAGCATCTGGAGCGAGGAATGGCCGTTCATCGCGGCCGATTGCGACGTGCCGCTGGAGCCGGGCATGGCGATCGCCTTCGAGGCGCCCTATTACGTCAGAGGGCTCGGCGGCTTCATCGTCGAGGACCAGTTCCTGGTCGGCGAGACCGGCCTGGAGCCGATGGGCCTGCTCGGGCGCGATCTGTTCGAGACGGGGTGAAAGACGTCGCATTTGCGCATGGACACGCTCCGGGCGCCGAGTCACAGTCGGTGCCGTCCGCTGGAGACGCCTGCGATGCCGATGCGATCCCTCCGCCGCCTGGCCATGGCCAGCCTCTTCGTCGCAGGCCTCGTCACCGGAGCCCACGCCGCCACGCCCAAGGACACGCTGGTCCAGGGCTGGCATATCGACGACATCATCTCGCTCGATCCGGCCGAGATCTTCGAGATCTCCACGTCCGAGATCTCCGGCAACACCTATGAGCGGCTGATCGGCTACGACCTCAAGGACGTCTCGAAGATCTTCGGCGTGGTGGCCGAGTCCTGGACCGTCTCCGACGACGGCAAGACCATCAGCTTCAAGATCCGCGAAGGCCGCAAATTCGCCTCCGGCAATCCGATCACCGCGGACGATGTGGTGTTCTCGCTGCAGCGCGCCGTGCTGCTCGACAAGTCGCCGGCCTTCATCATCGGCCAGTTCGGCCTGACCAAGGACAACGTCAAGGACAAGATCAGGAAGACGGGCGACTATGCCTTCACCTTCGAGATGGACAAGCCCTATGCCCCGAGCTTCGTTCTCTACTGCCTGACCTCCTCGGTCGCTTCGATCGTCGACAAGACGCTGGTGCTGCAGCACGAGGCCGACGGCGACCTCGGCTATGGCTGGCTGAAGACCCATTATGCCGGCTCGGGTCCCTTCATCCTGCGCGACTGGCGCGCCAACGAGGCGGTGGTGCTCGAGCGCAACCCGAACTATTCCGGCACGCCCGCCCCGCTCGCCCGCGTCATCTACCGCCATATCGCCGAGGCGGCGACGCAGCGCCTGCTCCTGGAGAAGGGCGACATCGACATCGCCCGCAACCTCCAGCCCGAGGAGATCGCCGCCCTGTCGGGCAAGCCCGACTACACCATCGAGAAGGCACCGAAGGGCACGCTGTATTATTTCAGCCTGAACCAGAAGAACCCGATCCTGGCCAAGCCGCAGGTGCGCCAGGCCTTCAAGTACCTGGTCGACTATGCCGCCATCGGCGACACCATCATGAAGACCGAGGGCGTGGTGCACCAGGCCTTCCTGCCCAGCGGCTTCCTGGGTGCGGTCAACGACAACCCCTTCAGCTTCGACCTCGCCAAGGCCAAGGCCCTGCTGGCCGAGGCCGGCGTGCCGGACGGCTTCAAGGTGACGATGGACGTGCGCAACAACCAGCCGACGACCGGGCTCGCCGAGGCGATCCAGGCCTCGCTCGCCAAGGCCGGCATCCAGCTGGAGATCATTCCCGGCGACGGCAAGCAGACGCTGACCAAGTACCGTGCCCGCCAGCACGACATCTATATCGGCATCTGGGGCTCGGATTATCAGGACCCCCACTCCAACGCCCAGACCTTCGCCTCCAACCCCGACAATTCCGACGAGGGCAAGTTCAAGACGCTGGCCTGGCGCAACGCCTGGGCCACGCCCGAGCTCAACAAGGAGACCGAGGCGGCGATCCTGGAGCGCGACTCGGCCAAGCGCGCCGCGCTCTACGAGACGCTCCAGAAGGAGATCATGGACACCAGCCCCTTCGTCATCATGTACCAGCAGACCGAGACCGCGGTGGTGCGCGCCAACGTCAAGGACTTCATCATGGGGCCGTCCTACGACAACAACTACGTGACCACCACCAGCAAGCAATAGGCTTCGCCGATGGCGGAGGCCGGCGGAAGCGGCTCCGGCGGCTCGTCGGCCTGGCGGGCGGGCAAGGCGGTGGGGCGCTTCGTGCTCACCGCCGCAATCACGTTGCTCGGGCTCGTCCTCGTCACCTTCCTGATCGGTCGCGTCGTGCCGATCGACCCGGTGCTGGCCGTGGTCGGCGACAAGTCCTCGCCGCAGGTCTATGCCAGGGCCCGCCAGGAGCTCGGCCTCGACCTGCCGCTGGCCGAGCAGTTCTGGCTCTATCTCGGCAAGGTCCTGCGCGGGGATTTCGGCAATTCGGTGCTCACCACCAACCCGGTGCTCGACGACATCCGCCGCTTCTTTCCCGCCACGCTGGAGCTGGCGACGCTCGGCACCCTGATCGGCACGCTGGTCGGCGTGCCGCTCGGCGTATTGGCGGCCGTGCGCGCGGGCAGCCTCACCGACCAGGTCACACGCGTCGTCGGCCTCGTCGGCTATTCCGTGCCGATCTTCTGGCTCGGCCTGATGGCGCTCCTGCTGTTCTACGCCAAGCTGGACTGGGCCGCCGCGCCGGGGCGCGTCGACATCGCCTACGACTATCTGGTGACGCCGATCACCGGGTCGCTGCTGGTCGACAGCCTGCTGGAGGGCGAGTATGACGTCTTCGCCAACGCCCTGTGGCACATCGTGCTGCCGGCCTGCCTGCTCGGCTATTTCTCGCTCGCCTATATCAGCCGGATGACGCGCTCCTTCGTGCTGGGCGAGCTGCAGCAGGAATATGTGCTCACCGCCCGGGTGAAGGGCCTGTCCGAGGCGCGGGTGATCTGGCGTCACGCGCTGCGCGTGGCGGCGGTGCCGCTGGTCACGGTGATCGTGCTCTCCTACGCCACGCTGCTGGAGGGCTCGGTGCTGACCGAGACCATCTTCGCCTGGCCCGGCATCGGATCCTACCTCACCAATTCGCTGCAGAACGCCGACATGAACGCCGTGCTGGGCGCGACGCTGTGCATCGGCGCCACGTTCGTCACCCTCAACATGCTCTCCGACCTGCTCTACAGCCTGCTCGACCCGAGGACGCGGCGATGATGGCGGGCGACCTGCGGGCCTGGCTGACGACGAGCGAGCCGCAGTCCCACCGGCAGGCCTATCTCGGCCGGGCCTATGTGGCGTGGCGGCGCCTGGCCGCCAATCCCCTGGCGATCACCGGCCTCGTCCTGGTGCTGGCGCTGATCCTGGTCGCGGCCTTCGCTCCTCTCCTCGCCACCCATTCGCCGGTGGCGGGCGGCGATCTGCGGACGCAGCGCCTGCTGCCGCCCGGGGGCGAATTCTGGCTCGGCACCGACGACCAGGCGCGCGACATCTATTCGCGCCTCGTCTACGGCGCGCGGGTGACGCTGCAGGTGGTGGCGCTGGTGTCGGTCATCGCCATGCCGGTCGGCCTCGCCGTCGGCACGATCTCCGGCTATCTCGGCGGCTTCGTCGATGCGGTGCTGATGCGCATCACCGACGTCTTCCTCGCCTTCCCCAAGCTGGTGCTGGCGCTGGCCTTCGTCGCAGCGCTGGGGCCGGGCATCGACAACGCCATCATCGCCATCGCCATCACCTCCTGGCCGCCCTATGCGCGTCTGGCGCGGGCGGAGACGCTGACCGTGCGCGACAGCGACTTCATCCACGCCGCGCGCCTGCAGGGCGCCTCGGCGCCCCGCATCCTGTTGCGCTACATCGTGCCGCTGTGCCTGTCCTCGGTGATCGTGCGCGTCACGCTCGACATGGCCGGCATCATCCTCACCGCCGCCGGGCTCGGCTTTCTCGGCCTCGGCGCCCAGCCGCCTTTGCCGGAATGGGGGACGATGATCGCCGCGGGCCGGCGCTTCCTGATCGACCAATGGTGGGTGGCGGCCATGCCCGGCATCGCCATCCTGGTGGTGAGCCTCGGCTTCAACCTGCTCGGCGACGGACTGCGCGACGTGATCGACCCCAAGGCGGCGAAATGAGCGCCTGGCCCCTGCTCGAGGTCGAGGATCTGCATGTGCGCTTCCGCCTGCCGCATGGGGTGGTGGAGGCGGTGCGCGGCGTCTCCTTCCACCTCGGGCGCGAGCGGCTCGGCATCGTCGGCGAATCCGGCTCCGGCAAGTCGCAGACCGGCCGCGCCCTGCTCGGCCTCACCCGCCCGCCCGGCGAGGTCACGGCGAAGCGCCTCGCCTTCGATGGCGTCGACCTGCTCGGCGCCGACGCCCGCACCATCCGGCGGCTGCGCGGCGCCCGCATGACCATGGTGATGCAGGATCCGAAATTCTCCCTCAACCCGGTGATGACCATCGGCGCCCAGATGCTGGAGGCCTGCCGTGCCCATGGCGGCATCGGCCGGCGCGAGGCGCGGGAGAGGTCGCTGGCCATGCTGGAGGCGGTGCGGCTCGCCGATCCCGTCCGGGTGTTCTCGCTCTATCCGCACGAGGTCTCCGGCGGCATGGGGCAGCGCTGCATGATCGCGATGATGCTGGTGACCGACCCCGACCTGATGATCGCGGACGAGCCGACCTCGGCGCTCGACGTCACCGTGCAGCTGGAGGTGCTGCGCATTCTCGACGACCTCGTCGCCGAGCGCGGCATGGGCCTGATCCTGATCAGCCACGATCTCACCCTGGTCTCCTCCTTCTGCGACCGCATCCTGGTGATGTATGCGGGCCGGATGGTCGAGGAGGTCAGGGCGAGCGAGCTGGCGCAGGCCCGCCATCCCTACACCCAGGGCCTGCTACGCTGCCTGCCGAGGCTCGGGGACGACCGGCATCCGCTCCCTGTCCTCGCCCGCGACCCGGCGTGGCTGCGATGAGCGAGGCCGTGCTGGAGGTCGAGGCCCTGACGGTGCGGTTCGGTCATGGCCGCCTGAAGGTCACGGCGGTCGACGGCGTCTGCCTGCACCTGCGCCGGGGCGAGGCGCTCGGCCTGGTCGGCGAGTCCGGATCGGGCAAGTCGACCATCCTGCGCGCGATCACCGGGCTGACCACGATCGCCGGCGGGCAGATCCGTCTCGACGGCGCCGCCCTGGCCCCGCCGCGCGGCCTCGCCGTCCTGCGCCGGGTGCAGATGGTGTTCCAGGACCCCTATGCCTCGCTGCATCCGCGCCATACGGTCGACCGGATCCTGTCGGAGCCGTTGGCGATCCACCGCCTGCCGGACCGGGAGCGGCGCATCCTCGCCGTGCTGCGCGAGGTCGGCCTCGGCCCGGCCTATCGTTTCCGCTATCCCCATCAATTGTCGGGTGGCCAGCGCCAGCGCGTCGCCATCGCCCGCGCCCTGATCCTGGAGCCGGAGATCCTGCTCCTGGACGAGCCGACCTCGGCGCTCGACGCCTCGGTGCAGGCCGAGATCCTCAACCTCTTGGAGGCGCTGCGGCGCGAGCGCGGCCTCACTTTCCTGTTGGTCAGCCACAACCTTGCGGTGGTGGCCCATCTGTGCGAGCGGCTGATCGTGATGCGCGGCGGGCGCATCGAGGAGGAGACGACGGCCGCGGCGCTGCGCTCGGGCACGGTCGCGGCCGACTACACCCGGCGCATGCTGACGG
This sequence comes from Labrys wisconsinensis, assembly GCF_030814995.1. Taxonomy (GTDB): domain Bacteria; phylum Pseudomonadota; class Alphaproteobacteria; order Rhizobiales; family Labraceae; genus Labrys; species Labrys wisconsinensis. The sequence goes on from NZ_JAUSVX010000005.1 coordinate 333,033, forward strand.
CGAGCGAGGGCTTCGTGCGGAGGGGCGCGGCGCCGGGGTGAGGGCGGCGATGAGCCTTGCGCTGCGGGGATCCGCTGGATCGATAGACCCCCGTAAGCATTGTTATCGAGAGATCCGCGTCTTATAATTATGCTGGTTGCAATCTATTATAAATTGACGCCTCAATGAAGCGAGCGCCATGTCTGCGGAAACCATCGATCACGTGACGTTGACGCGTCTTGTCGAGGCCGGTGCCGTGCGCAGCACCCGCGTGGTCGGCCAGGACGGCGGTTGGGCCGTGCGCATCGGATACGGCACGGCGGAGCGGGCGCTGGCAGCGCAGCGCAGCCACCGGGTACGTCTGTTCAAGCGATTTGAAACTCTTGCTTCCTATCTGAAGGGTGTCGGGATCTCTCGTTTCGACGTGGACGTGACCGACTATGCGTCGGAGGCCGTCAAGACGCGCGCGAGACCCGATCGGGCGGAAGCGCTGCGCCGCGTGCATGAAGCTGCGGCCTATGATCGATGGTTCCGCGAGGAGGTCGGCAAGGCCGTGAGGGAGGCGGATGACCCGTCCACCGAATGGATTCCGCACGAGGTGATCAAGCAGGACATCGCGCAGCAGCGCGCTGAACTCCAGGCCCGGATCAAGCGCGAGGCCAAGTGAGAATCGTCTGGCTCGCCCGGGCGCGCCACGACAGGACAGCGGCGATCGATCATATCGCGCTGGACAGTCCACGTGCGGGGCTGGAACAGCTCGACGAGATCGAGAGTCAGGTCGAGCATCTGGCGACCTATCCGGCCATGGGACGAGTCGGCCGCTGGCGCGGCACGCGTGAGTTGGTCGTTGTTCGCACGCCCTTTATTGTCGTCTACCGCGTCCGATCGAAGCTTCGGCGGATCGAGATCGTGCGCCTCATGCACGGTGCGCAGCAATGGCTTCCAGGCGGTCGGAAAAGCGCGGCGACTTGACCGATCGGCGCTTGTCGCCGCCGTCCGCGATCTTGTCGCTGCTCCCCCCTGGCAATCCCCGTCGCGGACCATATTTGTCCGAGCAACAACCCGCCTCGATCCATCATCCCGGCCGACAGTTCCCCACACCCGCCCCGGATGGCGGCTGCCCCATGATGGAACGCCGGACCAGCAAGAGGGAGACCCGTCCGATGACCACCAGCCTCGTTCTCAACGACGGCCAGAGCATTCCCCAGCTCGGCTTCGGCGTCTGGCAGGTGCCGAACGACGGTGCGGCCGTCGCCGTCGGCACGGCGATCAAGGCCGGCTACCGGCTGATCGACACCGCCGCGATCTACGGCAACGAGACCGGCGTGGGCGAAGCTATCGCGGCCGCCTCCGTGCCGCGCGAGGATCTCTTCATCACCACCAAGCTGTGGAACGACCGGCAGGGCTACGACTCCACCCTGCGCGCCTTCGACGAGAGCATGAAGCGGCTGCGCCTGGAGGGGCTCGACCTCTACCTCATCCATTGGCCGGCGGCGCAGCGTGGCGCCTATGTCGACACCTGGCGGGCCTTCGCCCGGCTGAAGGAGGAGGGGCGGGTGCGCTCGATCGGCGTCTCCAACTTCACCATCGCCCATCTCGAGCGCCTGCAGCGCGAGAGCGGCATCGTGCCGGCGGTGAACCAGGTCGAGCTGCATCCGCGCTTCCAGCAGACGGCGCTGCGCCGCTTCCAGGAGAAGGCGGGCATCGCCACCGAGTCCTGGAGCCCGCTCGGCCAGGGCACGCTCCTGCAGGACCCGGTGCTGAAGGCGATCGCCGCCCGGCACGGCAAGACGACGGCGCAGGTGATCATCCGCTGGCATCTCGACAGCGGCCTGATCGTCATCCCGAAATCGGTGACGCCGGCGCGCATCCGCGAGAATTTCGACGTGTTCGACTTCGAGCTGTCGCCGGAGGACAAGGCCGGCATCGCCGGGCTCGACGATCCCAGGGGCCGGATCGGCCCGGATCCCGACCGTTTTTCCAACTGAGTTGCCGGGCGGGGGCCCGATCGCGGAGAGACTGCAATGGACACCATCAAGCTGGGCCGTACCGGGCTCGACGTGTCGCGCCTGTGCCTGGGCTGCATGAGCTACGGCGTGGCCGAGCGCGGCAACCATCTGTGGACGCTGGGCGAGGAGGAGAGCCGGCCCTTCATCAGGAAGGCGCTGGAGCTCGGCATCAACTTCTTCGACACGGCCAATGTCTATTCCGACGGCACCAGCGAGGAGATCGTCGGGCGTGCCCTGAAGGATTTCGCCAGGCGCGACGAGATCGTGCTGGCGACCAAGGTGCACGGCCGGATGCGGCCGGGCCCGAACGGCGCCGGCCTGTCGCGCAAGGCGATCATGGCCGAGATCGACCACAGCCTGCGCCGGCTCGGCACCGACTACGTCGATCTCTACCAGATCCACCGCTGGGACGCCTCGGTGCCGATCGAGGAGACGCTCGAAGCCCTCCACGACGTGGTGAAGGCCGGCAAGGCCCGCTATATCGGCGCTTCGTCGATGCATGCTTGGCAGTTCGCCAAGGCGCTCTACCTCGCCGACCGCCACGGATGGACGCGCTTTGCCACCATGCAGAACTACGTCAACCTGCTCTACCGCGAGGAGGAGCGCGAAATGCTGCCGCTCTGCCGGGCCGAGGGCGTCGGCGTCATCCCCTGGAGTCCGCTGGCGCGCGGCCGGCTGACGCGCGACTGGGACGACCAGAGCGAGCGCTCGCGCACCGACGAGTTCGGCAAGACGCTCTATGCCGCCAGCGCCGAGGCGGACCGAAAGGTGGTGGAGGCGGTCGCCGCCGTCGCCAAGGCGCGCGGCGTCCCGAAGGCGCAGGTGGCGCTGGCCTGGCTGCTGGGCAAGCCGGGCATCAGTGCCCCGATCGTCGGCGCGACCAAGCCGCACCATCTCGACGACGCGGCCGCGGCCGTGAGCCTCAAGCTGACGGCCGAGGAGGTTGCGGCGCTGGAGCAGCCCTATGTGCCGCACACGGTGACGGGTTTCGCCTGAAGCGGGGGCGAAGCGCCGGCGCGACGGTTCTCGCGCCGGCAGTCCGATGCTACTTCCTGTGGTTGCCGGCGAAGGCGGCGGTGAAGCCGAGGCCGATGAACAGCACGCCGCTGACATAGCGCTCGAAGCCGAGATAGGCGCGGCTGCGCTTCAGCCAGCTGCCGGCGGTGCCGGCGGCCATCGCATAGCAGCCGTCGCTGATCAGGCCGAGCAGCCCGAAGGTCAGGCCGAGCACTGTGACCTGCATGGCGATGTGGCCGCGGCCGACATCGACGAACTGCGGCAGGAAGGCGAGGAAGAACAGGGCCGTCTTCGGGTTGAGCAGGTTGACGATGAACCCGTCCCGGAACAGGCGCCGATAGCTGTAGGTCTTCGCGAACCCCTCGGGTCCCGCCGTCTCGGCCGGGCCGAAGATCTTCTTCAGGCCGATCCAGATGAGATAGGCGGCGCCGGCATATTTGACGATGCCGAAGGCGAGCGCCGAGGAGGCGAGCAGGGCGGAGAGGCCGAGGGCGGCCGCGAGCACATGCACCAGCGTGGCGCTGTGGATGCCGAGATCCGAGACGAAGCCGGCGAGCCGGCCCTGCTCGACCGAGCGGGCGATGATGAACAGCACGGCCGGTCCGGGGGTGACCAGCAGGGCCAGGGCCGCGCCGACGAAAAGCGCCATGTTCGCGGCGCCGGGCGTGACGATCTCGATCATGATGAGCCGCCTCCATGCGGCGACCCAGTAAGCTCGGGCGGCGGGCGCCGTGTCAACCGGGCGGGGCCTCAGGGCCCCAGCAGCCGCCAGGGCGCCTCCAGCCCGGCCTTGACCGCCTGGATGAAGGCGGCGGCGTCATGGCCGTCGACCACGCGGTGGTCGAAGGAGGAGGAGAGATTCATCATCCGCGCCGTCTCGATGCGGCCGCTGCGCACGACGGGCCGCTCGACGATCTTGTTGACGCCGACGATGGCGACCTCCGGCGGGTTGATGATCGGCGTCGCCATGATGCCGCCGAGCGCGCCGAGGCTGGAGACCGTGATGGTCGAGCCGGTGAGCTCGGCCCGCGTCGCCTTGCCGGCCCGGGCCGCTTCGCTCAGGCGCAGGATCTCGGCGGCGAGGTCCCAGGGCTGGCGCGCCTCGGCGTGACGGATCACCGGCACCACCAGGCCGCGCGGCGTCTGGGTGGCGACGCCGACATGCACGGCGCGGTGGCGGCGGATCAATGCGGCCTCGTCGTCGAAATGGGCGTTGAGCCCGGGATGGTCGGCGACGGCGCGGACGATGGCGCGGATCAGGAAGGGCAGCAGCGTCAGCTTGCCCCGCGCCTCGCCGGGCCGGGCATTGAGGTCGGCGCGCATGGCCTCCAGCGCGGTGACGTCGACCTCCTCGACATAGGCGAAATGCGGCACGCGCCGCTTGGCGTCCTGCATGCGCTCGGCGATCTGGCGCCGCAGCCCGATCACCTTGATCTCCTCGACGGTGTCGGCGGCGGGGTTGCCCGGGACGGGAGCCGGCGGCGCGGCCGGGGCGCGGCGGGCGAGCAGCGCGGCGTCGAGGTCCGCGTGCCGGATGCGGCCGTCCTCTGCGGCGGCTTCGATCGACGCCAGGTCGATGCCGAGCGCGGCCGCCCGGGCGCGCACGGCCGGTGCTGCCAGGACCTTGCCCTTGGGAGCCGATGCCGGAGCGACCTCGGGGGCGGAACGCGGCGTCGCAGCGTCGGCCGCGGGCACCGGCGCGGCCTTGGCCTTCGACGGCGTCTGCGCACCGGTCTCGATCACCACGATCTCGCTGCCGATGGCGGCCATGGTCCCGGTCTCGCCCTTGCGCGACAGGATGCGTCCGGCCACCGGCGCGCCGATCTCCACCGTCGCCTTGTCGGTCATCACGTCGACCAGCGGCTGGTCCTCGCGGATGGTGTCGCCGACCTCGGCGTGCCAGGCGACGATCTCGGCCTGTGCGATGCCTTCGCCGACGTCGGGGAGCCTGAAGACATAAGTGCCCATCGCGCGCTCCTTCCTCAACCGGCCATGACCTGGCGGATGCCCTCGGCCACACGCCGCGGCCCGGGGAAATAATGCCACTCGAAGGCGTGGGGATAGGGCGTGTCCCAGCCGGTGACGCGCAGGATCGGCGCCTCGAGGTGGTGGAAGCAGCGCTCCTGCACCAGGGCCGAGAGCTCGGCGCCGTAGCCGCCGGTGCGCGTTGCCTCATGCACGATCAGGCAGCGACCGGTGCGGCGCACCGAGGCGGTGATCGCCTTGATGTCGACCGGCAGCAGCGTCCGGAGATCGAGGATCTCGGCGTCGACGCCGGTCTCCCCGGCCGCGGCGAGCGCCACGTGCACCATGGTGCCGTAGGCGAGGATGGTGAGGTCCTCGCCCTGCCGCACCGTCGCCGCCTTGCCGAGCGGCACGGTGTAGTGGTCGATCGGCACCTCGGCGGCGGGATGGCCGGCCCAGGTCTGGACCGGCCGGTCGTGATGGCCGTCGAACGGGCCGGAATAGAGCCGCTTGGGCTCGAAGAACAGTACGGGATCGTCGTCCTCGATGGCGGCGATGAGCAGGCCCTTGGCGTCGTAGGGGTTGGAGGGGATGACGGTCTTGATGCCGCAGACATGGGTGAACAGGCCCTCCGGGCTCTGGCTGTGGGTCTGGCCGCCGAAGATGCCGCCGCCATAGGGGGCGCGGATGGTGATGGGTGCGTTGAAGTCGCCGGCCGAGCGGTAGCGCAGGCGCGCCGCCTCCGAGACGATCTGGTCGAAGCCGGGATAGATGTAGTCGGCGAACTGGCACTCCACCACGGGCCGGAGGCCATAGGCGCCCATGCCGATGGCGACGCCCATCAGGCCGCCCTCGGCGATCGGGGCGTCGAAGACGCGGGTGTCGCCGTAGCGCTGCTGCAGGCCCTCGGTGCAGCGGAAGACGCCGCCGAAGAAGCCGACATCCTCGCCGAAGACGAGCACGTCGGGATCGCGGGCCAGCATCACGTCCATGGCGGAGTTGAGCGCCTGGACCATGGTCATGGTCGCCATCACCTGGCCTCCCCGGTTTCGGCCGCCCTGAGCCGCATCAGCTCCGCCTGCTGCTCGGCGAGGTGCCAGGGCATCTCCTTGTAGACGTCCTCGAACATGCTGGTGGCCGCGTGATGCTCGCCGTCCCTGAGGATGCCGTGGCTCTGCGCCTGCGCATTCGTCGCGCGGGTCGTCTCTTCCAGCTCGGCGGCGAGGGCGGCGTGCCGCGCCTCGTCCCAGGCGCCGGCGCGGATCAGGTGCGCCTTGAGCCGCTCGACCGGGTCGCCCAGCGGCCAGAACGCGCTCTCGTCGCCGGGACGGTAGCGGCTCGGGTCGTCGCTGGTCGAGTGCGGGGCGACGCGATAGGTGAAGAACTCGATCAGCGTCGGCCCGTGATTGCTGCGGGCGCGCTCGGCGGCCCAGCGGCTGACGGCGTAGACGGCGAGGGGGTCGTTGCCGTCGACCCGGATGCCGGGCATGCCGAAGCCGATGGCCCGCGAGGCGAAGGTCGCCTCCTCGCCGCCGGCCACGCCCTGGCTGGAGGAGATCGCCCACTGGTTGTTGACGAGGTTGAGGATGACCGGCGCCCGGTAGACCGCGGCGAACACCATGGCGTGGTGGAAGTCGCCCTCGGCCGAGGCGCCCTCGCCGACCCAGGCCGAGGCGATGCGCCGGTCGCGCTTGTAGGCGGAGGCCATGGCCCAGCCGACCGCCTGGGGCACCTGGGTGGCGAGATTGCCGGAGAGCGAGAAGAACCCGGCCTCCCGTGCCGAGTAGAGCACCGGCATCTGGCGGCCCTTCAGGCGGTCGAGGCTGTTGGAATAGATCTGGCACATCATGTCGAGGATCGGCCAGTCCCGGGCGATCAGCAGGCCCTGCTGGCGATAGGTGGCGAAGCACATGTCGCCCCGCTCCAGCGCGAAGGCCTGGCCGACGGCGACGGCCTCCTCGCCGGTGCACTTCATGTAGAAGGAGGTCTTGCCCTGGCGCTGGGCGCGGAACATGCGCTCGTCGAAGGCCCGCGTCAGCATCATGGCGCGCAGGGCGCGGCGGAGCGTGTCGGCATCGAGCTTGGGGTCCCAGGGCCCGACGGCGCTGCCGTCCTCGTCGAGCACGCGCACCAGGCCATAGGCGAGGTCGCGGGTGGCCGAGGCCTCGGCATCGACCGGAGGCCGCTTGGCCTTGCCGGCCTTGGGCAGGTGGAGATAGCCGAAATCCGGCTTGTCGCCGGGGCGGAATCGCGCCTCCGGAATATGCAGGGAAAGCGGACCGTCGGACGTCATGGCATGTGCCTCATGGACCTTGGACCTCAGTCACGTTCGACGGCCATGGCCACCGCCTCGCCGCCGCCGATGCAGAGCGCCGCCACGCCGCGCCGGGCGCCGCGCGCCTCCAGCGCGGCCAGGAGCGTCGCCAGGACGCGGGCGCCGGAGGCGCCGATGGGATGGCCGAGGGCGCAGGCCCCGCCGTTGACGTTGAGCCGCTCGCGCGGGATGGCGAGCTCGTGCATGGCGATCATGGCGACGGCGGCGAAGGCCTCGTTGACCTCGTAGAGGTCGACCTCCCCTGGCGCCCAGCCGGCGCGCTGCAGCGCCTTGCGGATGGCCGGCGCCGGCGCGGTGGCGAACAGGGCCGGCGCCTGGGCGTGCACGGCATGGGCGACGACCTGCGCCAGCACCGGCAGGCCCCGCCGCGCCGCCACCGAGGCGCGGGTCAGCACCAGGGCCGCGGCGCCGTCGGAGATCGAGGAGGCGTTGGCGGCGGTGATGGTGCCGCCCTCGGCGAAGGCCGGCTTCATCGTCGGGATGCGGGCAGGGTCGGCGCGCTGCGGCTGCTCGTCTCGGCGCACCGTGACAGGGCCGCCCTTGGCGGGAACATCGACCGCGACGATCTCGCGGGAAAAGGCGCCACTCGCCTCCGCGGCGCGGGCCCGCTCCAGGCTCTCCAGGGCATAGGCGTCCTGGCCGGCACGGGTGAGCTGGTGGGTCCTGGCCGTCTCCTCGGCGAAGGCGCCCATCAGGCGGCCCTTGTCATAGGCGTCCTCAAGCCCGTCGAGATAGAGGCTGTCGAGGATGCGGTCATGGCCGATGCGGGCGCCGCCGCGATGCTTGGCGAGGAGATAGGGCGCGTTCGACATGCTCTCCATGCCGCCGGCGACGATGATGTCGGCCGAGCCGGCCGCCAGGGTGTCCGCGGCCAGGATCGCCGCCTGCAGGCCGGAGCCGCACATCTTGTTGACCGTGGTCGCCGCCACATGCTGCGGCAGGCCGGCGCCGAGGGCGGCCTGCCGCGCCGGCGCCTGTCCGAGCCCGGCGGGGAGCACGCAGCCCATGATGACCTGATCCACGACCTGGTCGACCGCCTCGCCCGCGATGCCCGCCCGCTCGACCGCGGCGCGCACGGCGGCGCTGCCGAGCTCGGGCGCGGTGAGGCCGGCGAGGGCGCCCTGGAAGCTGCCGATCGGGGTGCGGGCATAGGCTGATATGACGACGGGATCCTCGGCCATGGGCGCCTCCCCTATGCGGTTTCCCGGAACAGCTCGCGGCCGATCAGCATGCGGCGGATCTCCGAGGTGCCGGCGCCGATCTCGTAGAGCTTGGCGTCGCGCAGCAGGCGGCCGGCCGGGCCGTCATTGACGTAGCCGCTGCCGCCGAGCGCCTGGATCGTCTGCAGCGCCAGCTCGGTCGCCTTCTCCGCGGCGTGGAGGATGCAGCCGGCCGCGTCCTTGCGGGTGGTCTCGCCGCGGTCGCAGGCGGCCGCCACGGCATAGACATAGGCGCGGGCGGCATTGGCGGTGGTGTACATGTCGGCGAGCTTGCCCTGCATCAGCTGGAAGCTGCCGATCGGCTCGCCGAACTGCTTGCGCTCGTGCACATAGGGCATGACCACGTCGAGGCAGGCGGCCATGATGCCGAGCGGGCCGCCCGCCAGCACCACCCGCTCATAGTCGAGGCCCGACATCAGCACCTCGACGCCGCCGCCGGGCCGGCCGAGCCGGTTGGCCGCCGGCACGGCGCAATCCTCGAACACCAGCTCCGCCGTGTCGGAGCCACGCATGCCGAGCTTGTCGAGCTTGGGCGAGGGCCGGAAGCCGGCAAAGCCCTTCTCGACGATGAAGGCGGTGATGCCGCGCGCACCGGCGGCAGGATCGGTCTTGGCATAGACCACCAGCACGTCGGCCTCCGGGCCGTTGGTGATCCACATCTTCGTTCCGTTGAGGATATAGCGGTCGCCATCCGGCACGGCGCGCAGGGCCATCGACACCACGTCCGAGCCGGCGCCGGCCTCGGACATGGCGAGCGCCCCGACATGCTCGCCCGAGATCAGCTTCGGCAGGTAGCGCTGCTTCTGCTCCGGCGTGCCGTGGCGGGTGAGCTGGTTGACGCAGAGATTGGAATGGGCGCCGTAGGACAGGCCGACCGCGGCCGAGGCGCGGCTCAGCTCCTCCATGGCGACGCAATGGGCGAGATAGCCCATGCCGGCGCCGCCATAGTCCGGCTCGGCGGTGATGCCGAGCAGGCCGAGGCCGCCGAGCTCGGGCCAGAGGTCGCGCGGGAAGGCATTGTCGCGGTCGATCTCGGCCGCGCGGGGGGCGATGCGCTGGAGTGCAAAACGGCGCGCCATGCGGCGCAGGGCCTCGATCTCCTCGCCGAGGCCGAAGCTCAGGCCGGCATCGAACATGGCATGTCCTCCGGGGTGATGAGGGGGAGGCTGGTGCGCGAGGAGGGCGCCGTGTCGCAGGTGCCGGTCCGATACGGTCGGACGAGACGCGACCGTAGTCGATCAGCGCGCGACGTCAGCCGATCCCCTCCCCCTTGCGGGGAGGGGTGAGGGGTGGGGGTCGTGCAGAACAAATCGCGCCCTGCGCCGAGGGGCGCCCTGCATGGCGCGCTGCGTCCATTCCTGATGGACCCCCACCCCTCACCCCTCCCCGCAAGGGGGAGGGGAGCGGTTGGCGTCGCGCTCCACGCGGCTATTTTCGGACGACGGCTGAAGGGGCGGTGGGAGACAAAGGCCTCGACGCAGGTCCGATACGGTCGGACGAGACGCGACCGTAGTCGATCAGCGCGCGACGCCGGCCGATCCCCTCCCCCTTGTGGGGAGGGGTAAGGGGTGGGGGTCGTGCAGAACAAATCGCGCCCTGTGCCGAAGGGCGCCCTGCGTACCGCGCTGCGTCCAATTCTGATGGACCCCCACCCCGTACCCCTCCCCACAAGGGGGAGGGGATCGGCAGGCGTTGCGCTCGACGCGGCGATTGCCCGGTGCTCGGTGAAGCCCGGGTTCATAATTTGCCGGCTTAGTGTCTCTGAGTGGGTCGCAGGGAGAGCGGTGCGTGCGCACATCATGACTCCGCCTCCAGCACCACCAGCTCGGCGCCGGCCGCGACCTGGTCGCCGACCGCGACCGCGATCGACTGCACCCGCCCGGCCCGCGGGGCGGCGATGGTGTGCTCCATCTTCATCGCCTCGATCACCACCAGCGGCGCGCCTTTCTCGACGGCATCGCCGGGCGCCGCCGGCACGGCGATGACAAGGCCCGGCATGGGCGAGGCGAGGTGGCCGGCATCGGATCGGTGCGCCACGGGGGGCTGCCGGGGATCGACGAGCGTGACGCGATGCTCCTGTCCGTCGACGAACAGCGTCAGGCCGGCGCCCTCTGCCACGGCCCGGGCGCGGACCAGCCGGTCGTCGAGGCGCAGGGCGATGCGGCCCTCGCCGTCCATGCTGCCCTCGACCCGGTGCACGGCCTCGCCGAGCCGCAACTCATAGCCGCCGTCGCGCCAGGCCGCTTCGATGCGGGTGGTGCCGCCGTCATGCTCCAGCGCGACCGGCAGCGTCGCGCGGCCGCCGAGCCGCCAGCCATCGGTTGCGGACCAGGGCGAGGCGTGGTCCTCCGGCAGCGCAGCCTGCTCGGCCCGGCGCAGCGCTGCGAAGGCGGCGAGGGCGATGACCGGCTCGTCCGGCGGCGGCGCCTCGGCGAGAAGGTCGGCGCGGTGGCGCTCGATGAAGCCGGTGTCGACGTCGCCGCCGGCGCCAGCAGTGCCGGCGGTGAAGGCGGGATGGGCCAGGATGGCGGCGAGGAAGGCGCGGTTGGTGGCGAGGCCGACGACCTCGGTCGCGGCCAGGGCCGCGTGCAGGCGGCGGACGGCCTCGCCGCGGTCGGCGCCGTGGGCGATCACCTTGGCGATGAGCGAGTCGTAGTGCACGGACACGCTGTCGCCGGCCCGCACGCCGGCATCGATGCGGATGCCGGCGCGCCCGGCCGGCAGGTCGAAATGCACGAGGCGCCCGGTCTGCGGCAGGAAGTCCCGGGCCGGATCCTCGGCGCACAGCCGCGCCTCGACCGCGTGGCCCGACGCGGCGATGGCCTCCTGGCCGAGCGGCAGCGGCTCGCCCCCGGCCACCCGGATCTGCCATTCCACGAGATCGAGGCCGGTGATCGCCTCCGTCACCGGATGCTCGACCTGGAGCCTCGTGTTCATCTCCATGGCGAAGAAATGGTCATCCGCCACCAGGAATTCCACCGTGCCGGCGCCGATATAGCCGACCGCCTCGGCGCAGCGGATCGCCGCCTGGCGCAGGCCCTGGCGCAGCGCGTCGGAGAGCCCGGGCGCCGGCGCCTCCTCGATCACCTTCTGGTGCCGGCGCTGCACCGAGCAGCCGCGCTCGAAGAGATGGACGGTGCGCCCGAACCCGTCGGCGAAGACCTGGACCTCGACATGGCGCGGGGCGGGGAGGTAGCGCTCCAGGATCAGCCGGTCGTCGCCGAAGGCGGAGGCGGCCTCGCGCCGGGCCGCGGCCAGCGCCTCGGGCAGGGCGGCGGCGTCGGCGACCACGCGCATGCCCTTGCCGCCGCCGCCGGCGGAGGGCTTGACCAGGACGGGAAAGCCGATCGCCGCCGCGGCTGCGGCCAGCGCTTCCGGCGCCTGGTCCTCGCCCTGCGTGCCGGGCAGGACGGGGATGCCGGCGGCCTGCATCAGCGCCCGCGACCGGCCCTTGTCGCCCATGGCGCGGATCGCCGCCGGCGGCGGCCCGACGAAGACGAGGCCGGCGGCGGCGCAGGCCTCGGCGAATTCGGCATTCTCGGCGAGGAAGCCGTAGCCGGGATGGACGGCGTCGGCGCCGGTCGCCCGCGCCGCGGCGAGGATGGCGCCGGCATCGAGATAGCTCGCGCGCGCCGGGGGCGGGCCGATGCGCAGCGCCGTGTCGGCGGCCATGACATGCGCCGCGCCGGCATCGGCGTCGGAGAACACGGCGACGGTGGCAAGGCCCATGCGCCGGGCGGTGCGGATCACCCGCACGGCGATCTCGCCGCGATTGGCGACGAGCAGGGTGCGGATGGGGCGCGGGGCGCTCATGGCGACCATCCCGGCTTGCGCTTGCCGAAGAAGGCGGCGATGCCCTCGCGCGCCTCCGGGCTCGCCCGGGTCTCGGCGATGCGGCGGGCGGTCTCCTCGATCAGGCCGGCATCGATCGGCGCATCGACATCGGCGACCAGCCGCTTGGCCGCGGCGATCGCCGCCGGCCCGCCCTTCAGCACGGCCTGGACCTGGCGCCCGATCGCCTGGTCGAGGGCGCCGGCTTCGGCGACTTCGTGCACCAGGCCCAGGCGCAGCGCCTCGGCGGCGGAGAAACGCTCGGCGGTGACGAACAGGCGGCGGGTGGCGCGCGGACCGACGGCGCGGACGACATAGGGGCCGATGGTGGCCGGGATCAGGCCGAGGCGCACCTCGCTGAGGGCGAATTGCGCCTCGGGCACGGCCACCGCGATGTCGCAGCAGGCGATCAGCCCGATGGCGCCGCCGAAGGCCGAGCCGTGGATGCGCGCCAGCGTCGCCTTGGGGCAGGTGTCGAGCGTGCGCATCAGCCCGGCCAGCGCCCGCGCATCGGCGAGATTGTCGGCTTCCGAAGCCTCGGCCATGCGCCGCATGCCGTCGAGGTCGGCGCCGGCTGAGAAGATCGGCCCCTCGGCCTGCAGCACCACGGCGCGGACCGCGGGGTCCTGCCCGAGCGCCGCATAGGCCCGGGTCAGGCTCGCGATCAGGCCGGCGTCGAGCGCGTTCATCGCCGCCGGGCGGTCCAGCGTCAGGAGGGCGGTCGGCCCGTCGCGGTCGATCCTGAGGCTCACATCCGCAACACGCCGAAGCGTGTCTCCCTGGCTGCGGCGTGGCGGGCGGCGGCGAGCGCCAGGGCCAGCGCCATGCGCGTGTCCGATGGGGCGATGATGCCGTCGTCCCACAGCCGCGCGGTGGAATAATAGGCGCTGCCCTGCTCCTCGTACCGGGCGCGGATCGGCGCCTTGAACGCCTCCTCCTCGGCCTCGCTCCAGCCTCCGGCGCGGGCGCCGTCGCGGCGGATCTGCGCCAGCACGTTGGCGGCCTGCTCGCCGCCCATGACCGAGATGCGGGCGTTCGGCCACATCCACAGGAAGCGCGGGTCGTAGGCCCGCCCGCACATGGCGTAATTGCCGGCCCCGAAGCTGTTGCCGATGATCACGGTGAATTTCGGCACCGCCGCCGCGGCCACCGCCGCCACCAGCTTGGCGCCGTCCCGGGCGATGCCGCCGGCCTCGTAGGCGCGCCCGACCATGAAGCCGGTGATGTTCTGCAGGAAGACCAGCGGAATGCCGCGCTGGCAGGCCATCTCGATGAAATGCGCGCCCTTCAGCGCCGATTCCGAGAACAGGATGCCGTTGTTGGCGAGGATGCCGACGCGGTGCCCCCAGAGCCGGGCGAAGCCGGCGACCAGCGTCGTGCCGTAGTCGGCCTTGAACTCGTCGAGCTCCGAGCCGTCGACGATGCGGGCGATGACCTGCCTGACGTCGTAGGGCTTGCGCGGATCGGCCGAGACGATCCCGTCGATCTCCGCCGGGTCGTAGAGCGGCTCGCGCGGCGTGGCGACATCCGCTGCGGCGAGCGCGGCCGGGGCCAGGGCGGAAACGAGGCTGCGGGCGATGCCGAGCGCATGGCCATCGCTCTCGGCGGCATAGTCGGCGACGCCGGAGATGCGGGTATGGGTGTCGGTGCCGCCGAGCTCCTCGGCGCTGACGGTCTCACCGGTCGCCGCCCTCACCAGCGGCGGGCCGCCGAGGAAGATGGTGGCCTGGCGGCGCACCATGATCGCCTGGTCGGCCATGGCCGGGACATAGGCCCCGCCCGCGGTGGAGCTGCCCATGACGACGGCGATCTGCGGGATGCCCTCGGCCGACATCGTCGCCTGGTTGAAGAAGATGCGGCCGAAATGCTCGCGGTCCGGGAAGACCTCGTCCTGGTTCGGCAGGTTGGCGCCGCCGGAATCGACGAGGTAGAGGCAGGGCAGGCGGTTCTCCCGGGCGATCGCCTGGGCGCGCAGGTGCTTCTTCACCGTGATCGGGAAATAGGTGCCGCCCTTCACCGTGGCGTCGTTGGCGAGGATCATGCAGGGCCGCCCCGATACGCGGCCGATGCCGGCGATCAGGCCGGCCGCCGGCACCTCGTCGTCGTAGAGGCCGAAGGCGGCGAGCTGGGAGAGCTCGAGGAAGGGCGCGCCGGGGTCGAGCAGCAGGGCGAGGCGCTCGCGCGGCAGGAGCTTGCCGCGCTCCCGGTGCCGGCGCCGCGCCGCCTCGGAGCCGCCGGCGGCGGCCGCGTCGGTGCGGCTGCGCAGCGTCGCGGTGAGGCCGGCCATGGCCTCGGCGTTGCGTTGGAACGCCTCGGAGCGCCGGTCGAGCGTGTCCTCGATGACGGGCATGGGCCTGCCTCGTGTCGCAGCCGCTTGCGGGCGCGGCCGTTCTGCGTCATATTCGAACGTACGTTCGTTTTTATAGCGAGGCTCGGCCTCGCTGGCAAGAGGGCAGGGATGGCCCGCACGGCCGGCTCACACGGCGCCAGGACGGCGGAGGCGATCCGCCGGGCCGGGCTGAGACTGATCTTCGAGCGCGGCTACGAAGGCATGACCCTCCGCGACCTCGCCCAGGCCGTCGGCCTGCAGCCGGGCTCGCTCTACAACCACATCGCCACCAAGCAGGCGCTGCTGTTCGAGCTGGTCTCCGAGCACATGCGGACGCTGACCGACGCGCTCGACGCGGCGCTCGCCGGCGTCGAGGGCCCGCTGGCGCGGCTCGACGCCTTCGTTACCTTCCATGTCAGCTATCACCTGACGCGCAAGGTCGAGGTCTTCGTCAACAATTCCGAGCTGCGCAGCCTGGAGCCGGACAATCGTGAGGCGATCATGGCGCTGCGCCGCGCCTATGAGCAGCGCCTCGCCGCGATTCTGGCCGAGGGCGCGCAGGCCGGCCTCCTCGCCGTGCCCGACATCCCCGTCACGACCTATGGCATCCTGTCACTGCTGACCGGGGTGGTGACATGGTATCGCCCGGAAGGCCGCCTCGCCGAGGACGAGATCGTGGCGATCCACCGGAGGCTGATCCTGGATGGGCTGAGGGGTGGCGGGGGATAGCTGCTTCGAAACGCGACGGGCGCCGTTCCCTTCCCCCTTGCGGAGAAGGGTGAGGGATGGGGGTCCATCAGGACAGAGCGCGGCGTGTGTCGCATGGCGCCCTTTGCAGGCAGGCTCACCTCATTTTGCACGACCCCCACCCTTTATCCCTTCCCGCAAGGGGGAGGGAAGACGCACACGTCGCGCCGAATTCAACACACGCGCGCCTCGCTCAACCCAATCTTGCCGGTCGTCGACATCGGTTCACTTGTCGTCGCGCAGCTTCTTGGGGACGGTGCCGGCGACTAAGCGCCGACGCCCCCTCACCCCTGCCCGACCCCGCTCAGCCCGATCAGCGCGCCCGCCCCCAGCACCAGTAGCGGGTGCACCCGTGTCGCCGTGACGGCCAGGGCCGAGGCGGCGGCGATCGCGGCCGTGGCCCAGCCCGTGACCGAGGCCTGGGTGATCACCGCGGCGCTGGCGGTGACGAGGCCGGCGGTCATCGGCACCAGGCTGGCCTGGACGGTGCGGCGCCAGGGGCGGTCGCGGAACCGGTCCCAGGCCCGCAGCATCAGGCCGGTCAGCAGCGAGGACGGGCCGAACTTGGCGAGCGAGGTGACGAGGACGCCGGGCCAGCCGGCGACGTGCCAGCCGACCAGCGGCACCACCATCAGGTTCGGCCCCGGCGCGGCCTGGGCGAGGGCGAACAGCGCCCCGAATTCTCCGGCCGACATCCAGTGATGCACGTCGACGACCTGCCGCTGCATCTCCGGCAGGATGGAGTTGCCGCCGCCGAAGGCGAGCAGCGACAGCTCTGTGAAGATAAGGGCCAGGGCGAGGAGGGTCGATGTCACGGCTCGAGCCTCCAGGCGGCGAGGACCCCGAGCGGCGCCAGCACCAGCATGGTCGGCAGCATCGGCAGCTGCAGGAGCGCGATGGCGACGAAGCAGAGCGCGGCGATGGCGAGGCCCACCGGCCGCTGGCGCAGGGGCAGGGCGATCTTGACCGCCATCGCGATCAGCAGGCCCGCGGCGGCGGCCGCCAGGCCGGCGAAGAGATGGCGGACGCGCGGATCGGCGTGCAGCTGGTCGTAGACCATGCCGAGGGCGATGACGATCGCCGTCGGCGCCGCGATCAGCCCGGTGAGCGCGGCGAGGGCGCCGGCCACGCCCCGGAACCTGAGGCCGACGGCCACCGACAGGTTGATGATGTTGCCGCCGGGCAGGAACTGGCAGAGGCCGAGCAGGTCGGTGAACTCGCCGGCCGAGAGCCAGCGGCGCTGCTCGACCAGCATGCGCCGGGCCAGCGGCAGCACGCCGCCGAAGCCGATCAGGCCGAGCAGGAGGAAGCCGGTGAAGAGCTGGGCCGTGGTCGGCCCGTCGCGGCTGTCTTCGCCGGCGGCGGACCCGTCATAGGTGGTCATCGTCCGGGGTCTCCAGGGGACGTGGGGCGGGAGCGCCGGGCGGAGGTGGCGTCCGGGGATAAGGAAGGCTCCGTCATGGCCGGGCTCGTCCCGGCCATCCACGCGAACGCGACGTCCGATAGTGTTCGCGTGGATGGCCGGATCAAGTCCGGCCATGACGGCGGAAAGCGCGGCGCACGACCTCTAGGCTTCAATCGTCCGCCCGTCCAATATATGGATAAGCAACAATCCATATGCAGGACATATGTCGATGCTCGAGCTGCGCCATCTCCGCTACTTCGTCGCCGTCGCCAGGGAAGGCCATGTGACGCGCGCAGCCGAGCGGCTCGGCCTGCAGCAGCCGCCGCTCAGCCAGCAGATCCGGGCGCTGGAGGGGCTGGTCGGCGCGCCGCTGTTCCGGCGCCAGCCGCGCGGCATGGACCTGACCGAGGCCGGCCGGGTGCTGCTGGAGCGGGTCCGCCACATCCTCGACGACGTCGACGCGGCCCTGGAGGCGGCGCGCGGCACGGCGCGCGGCGAGCAGGGGCGCCTCGCCGTCGGCTTCACCAGCTCGGCCTCGTTTCATCCGCTGGTCGCGGCCGTCGTCCGGTCCATGCGCCAGGCGACGCCCGGCGTGGCCCTGGCGCTGGAGGAGGGGCATACCGGCGACCTGATCGAGGCGATCCAGGGCCGGCGGCTCGACGCCGCCTTCGTGCGCTCGCCGGTCGAGAGCCCGCCGGCGCTGGTCGTCGAGCCGGTGCTGGAAGAGGAGATGCTGGTTGCCCTGCCCGAGCAGCACCGCTTCGCCGCCGGGCCCGGCCCGCGGGCGCGGCGGGGCGGGGCGAGGCGCCGCATCCCCCTCGCCGCCCTCGCCGAGGAAGCTTTCATCCTGTACCGGCGTCCGTCCGGACCGGGGCTCTACGACGGCATCATCGCCGCCTGCCGCGCCGCCGGCTTCAGCCCGCGGGTCAGCCAGGAGGCGCCGCGCCTGCTCTCCACGCTGAGCCTGGTCGCCGCGGGCCTCGGCGTCACCATCATTCCCGCCTCGATGGCGCGGCTGGAGACCAACGGCATCGCCTATGCCGGGCTGGACGAGGCGGCGGGCCTCACCGCGCGCCTGCATCTGGCCTACCGGGACGAGGAGCCCTCCGGGGCGCTGCGGCGATTCATCGCCTGCGTGCGGGAGAGCCGGCGGGAGTGAGGGCCCGTTCGGGAATGCTGCGCGCTTGTTCGGGAAGAACTGCCGCGAGCGCGACGCCAGCATTTCCCCTCCCCCTTGTGGGGAGGGGGTAGGGGTGGGGGTCCCTCAGAAAATGGCGCGATGCGCGTCAGAGAGCGACCTTGGCAGACTGCTCCGCCTCATTCTGCACGACCCCCACCCCGAACCCCTCCCCACAAGGGGGAGGAGGAACCCAGGCGTCGCGCTTGCATGAACGGGGGCCGCGTCTCGCTCCGCCGCACTCATCCGCACGGCCGCCCCGCCTCAAACCACCCGCAGGAACGGCGCCGACCGCGGCCGGAAGGCCCGCACGCAGTTGCGGCCGGCGGATTTCGCGGCGTAGAGGGCGCGGTCCGCCTGGCGGAGCAGGGCGCCGAGATCGGCGTCCGCCGCCGTCGACACGCCGATGCTGACCGACAGCCCCGCCGGCATGCCGGGCCCGGCGAGGGCCATGCTCTCGATCACCCGGCGGATGCGGTCGGCGGTGGGCAGGGCGGCCCGCGCCGCGGGGCCGGTGAGCAGCGCCGCGAATTCCTCGCCGCCGATGCGGCCGAACAGCGTGTCGGCCGGCAGGGTCAGGGCGGTATGCCCGGCGAAGGCCTGCAGCGCCCGGTCGCCGGCGTCATGGCCATGGCCGTCGTTGATGCGCTTGAAATGGTCGAGGTCGAACAGCAGCAGCGCGGCGGGCGCGCCCTGGCGCGCGGCGGCCTCGAGCCGGCGCTCGCCCTCCTCCAGGAAGGCGCGCCGGTTGGCGACGCCGGTCAGCGCGTCGGTGGCGGCGGCCCGGCGCTGCACCAGCTCGGAGCGCTCCTTGGCCATGGCGAGCTGCAGGAAGCCGGTAGCCACGACCAGGATCAGCGGCTCCACCGCCATGACCACCAGCCAGGGCGTCGCCAGCACCTGCGAGCCCGGCGGCAGGGTCCAGACCATCGCCACGCCGCCCCGGGCGAGCAGCAGGCCGGCATGCAGGGCGAAGCAGGCCGCGGCCGGGCGGCGCGAGAGCAGGGGCTCGCCGTCGTCGCGGCGCAGCTCCCGCGCCGTCGCCGCCGCATAGGCGGCGCCGATGAGGGAGGCCAGGATGACGCGCAGGTCCGTCGACTGCAGGAAGGGCGGCCAGGCGCAGGCGGCGAGCCAGACCGCCGGCCCCGCCGCCATGGCCAGCGGCCGCAGCGGCCGGCGGCAGAAGCTGCGCCCGCCGGCCCAGATCGCCCCGTAGGCCGCGGCGAGGACGGCATGGGCCAGGACGATCGAGACGAGGTCCGGGGCGTCGTTGCGCGTCATCAAGAGGACCGCGGCCAGCGCGCCGGCGAGGTCCGCGCCGCCCCAGATGCCGAGGGCGCGATGCGACGGGTTCTGCACCCAGGCGAAGACGAGCAGGCTGCCCACCGCCGCGGCGACCATGGCCGTCAGGGTCATCAGGGTGGCGGGATCGAACGACATCGCGGCTCTCTCGCAATCGGCCTTTGCATCAGGCTTAGCAGAAAGAGCTGTGCATCTTCTGTGCGGCGGCGCTCAAATCCGCGCCGCCGTCTTCAGGCCGCGTTCATCATCCGCGGCCGCAGCCGCCGGGCGGCAGAGCGCGGCGCGGGATCGGGACGGGCGACCGGCGCGGTGCGGCCCGGCTCCGGCGGCGACATCGGCTCCGGCGCCGGCCAGAGCGGCAGGTCGGCGAGCGCGCGGGGCGAGAGGCCGGCGAGGGCGGGATCGGCGAGGAGGTCGTAGCCGGCCTCCGGCGGGCAGAACAGGCGCGACAGCCAGGACATGAGCGGGTTCCGGTGCAAAGCCCGCCCATTGCGCCGCAACGGCCCGCGAAAGGAATGGAGGATTGCGACGCGAGCCTATAGAAAACCTATATGGATCCCCTCGCGCGCATCCACCTCAACGGGCTCAGGGCGGTCGAAGCCGCCGGGCGGCTCGGCTCGCTCGCCAAGGCCGCTTCCTTCCTCGGCGTCTCCGTCGGCGCGGTCAGCCAGCAGATCCTCAAGACCGAGCGCCAGCTCGGCCGCCCGGTGTTCCGGCGCACGCCGAGGGGCCTGGAGCCGACGGCCTTCGGCGCGGCGCTGCTCGGCCCTCTCTCGGCCGGGTTCCAGGCCCTCGCCCAGGCGGTCTCGCTCGCCGAGCCGGCGCCGGAGGACTGCCTCACCGTCTCGGTGCCGCCGGTGCTGGCGGCGAAATGGCTGGTGCCGCGCCTCTCCGCCTTCACCCGCGAACGGCCGGACCTGTCGATCCGCGTCGATGCCTCGGTGGCCTTCGCCGATCTCGACGGCTCCGACACCGACGTCGCCCTCCGGGTCGGGGCGGGGCCGTGGCCGGGCGTGCGGGCAGAGAAGCTCCTGCCGCAGCGCGTCTTCCCGGTGTGCAGCCCGGCCCTGGCCGCCCGGCTCCGCCGCCCCGAGGACCTCGCCGGCGTGCCGGTCATCCGCGACCACGGCTCGGCGATGGGCTGGGACACCTGGCTGGCGCCGCTCGGGCTGGAGGAAAGCCTGCTGCGCCTCGGCCCGGTCTATTCCGACGGCTCGCTCTGCCTCGACGCCGCCATCGCCGGCCAGGGCGTCATGCTGGCCTGGCAGACGCTCGCCTATGACGCGCTGGTCGCCGGCCGCGTGGTGGCGCCGTTTCCGCGGACGGTGGAGACCGGCCGGTCCTATTGGTTCGTCACATCGCGCGGGCGGCCGGTGCGGGCTGTCGAGGCGGCGTTCCGGGGCTGGCTCGGGCGTGAGATGGCGGGGACGCTGGAGGGGGAGGCGTTCGAGGCGGTGCTGCGGGGTGGGCGGGAGGGGGCGTGAATTGGTGGGTTGGGTGAGCACTCTCGACGCAAGGCAGTCGTCCTGAGGTCGTGCGCGAACAGCGCTTGTGATCCGTCGAAGAGGTTGCCGATGTCCGGTTTGGGGTGGCGTTGCGAGCGACTGCTTCTGGTATTTGGGAGCAGGTGTCCGGCCCGCCGACCACCACGTGGTGAGTACGTCGGCCTCTCACGCTGAGTCCATTAGGTGCCAGCGATCTTGGATTGAGCGGAAAGGGCAGAAGCTCGTCGGGCCTGTCGCGATCGCGTTGAGGATGGATCGACAACGATCTGAGTTCCGAAACGATTGACCAAAAGGCACATAATCGGAACGATCATATCGCTAGGGAATCGGCGGCGACATTTGGTGCCGCGACAGGGCGCTTGGTCCAGGGGCACATGATCACGAAAGCCGCAATTGGTCCGCTGACACAGGGCACGATTTTTTCCTGCGCCTTAGCCGAGGACTATGTCGACTGCGTCGTCCACGGGCTGATAATCACGGCTCGATGTGATGTAACGAACGACAAGGTGGATGTGTACAATTACATCCCAATAGTGAAGTTCGATGACTGGCTGGTTCGTGAAGGTGTGCGTGCACTCGCGGGGCGCACTTCGCGCTCGGCTATGGGGGAGATGCGAAACACGCTCACGCAACTCGGATTGGCAGCGTCAATATTAACCACAACACCTCACAATGAAGTTTTTCGCATCATATTTGATGCGGACGATGCCTCGTCGAAAATCAGTAGCAAACGAGAGCAATTTGTAAAACACGCGAGACGCTACGAGGCGGCCGGAAAATGCATGCAGCCTGTACCTCCTATTGCTGCGGCCAACGCTCTGTTGACTTTGGAAAAGGCAGAGGCTGGCAAACTCGTGAAGGAGCTTTGCTCAAACGCCATCGCCGAGGCCTACTATCTGCCCGGTGTGGGGCCTCAAGAGGAGAGGGCAGGCTATGTGGCTCTGCTTCGCGAAATCCGACACATCCCGAGGGGGCTAGCAAAAGCAGTGGCGAATGGATTGGATCGTCCGAGTTATGCGGCTTTGCAGGCCACTGACTCACGGTGCGGAGATCGCCTCTATATCCCGGATGACGATTTCGCCTGGCCGACGGGCTTGCTGCAGTCGCCGTTTATCGAACATTTGATGCAGAGGCTCACGCTCCTATTTTCCCGGATCGGTGTGTCAGACGTGAACGAGGCAACTGTGAAGAGATTGCAGAACCGCATTCCCGCGCCGTCTGGAGATGAATGAAAATGGCCGTGAACCGCTATATTGCCGTCCAGCGAGAGGCGGTGGAGGAGATCGTCGGAAATCGCCTCCTTCAAACGACGGATTTCGAGCTTGGTGATCAACTCGGCGAGTTTCTTTCGGGGCGAGAGCTCGATCTAGCCAAAATTGCTCCTCGCCTGATGGCGCAACGAGGGGCCTCGAATGCCGGTCTCATTATTACGTGCGCGGGAGCCAAAACCCCTGCATTCGTCGTCTTCGATCTTGAGGAATCGCATCTGTTTGGGGATAGTCAAGCGAAGGTGGATGCTGTTCAGTGCTTTCAAAGAGTTCTGCGCTTTTCTGTAAAATATTGGGATCAGCGGGTTCTTAATCCGACGGAATTGATCTACCCTGCATACTCCAAAGCTGTAATATTTCCGTTCCCGATCAGTCAGAAAACTGGTTTTCGCATTTCTGTGGATTTGAATCCTTACGCTGGGCGTCTGCAGAAAAGAGGACAATCTGAGCGCTATCTTCTTGTTTACAAGTCGGGACGAGAAGAAAATCAGGGCCCTGCTGAAACACCATCGTTCACTGTTTTTCGGAAGTTCATTGAAGATCTGGCGAAGATAGAGTTGGGAGTACATGTTGCTATTCCAGAGGGTGCGACGATTGCTTCCTTCCAAAATGTCTCCATTGGCAGCCCTCCCGGGCGCTTGGACATCCATCAGGGCTACGACCTCTGGATGCGCGCGCTGACGTCCGAGCAGCGCCGGTTTGTTGAATCTGGCCTCGCCACTCCGATGCGAATTGAAGGGCCAGCTGGTACAGGAAAAACGCTCTGCTTGGCTTTAAAGGCTGTGCACGGCCTGCGCACCTCTGAAGGAGTGGATGTTGAGAATAGCAGCTTATTCGTAACTCATAGCGAGGCTAGTCGAAGAAGTATTGTTTCGGTTCTTCAATCTATGGATGCGGACAACTTTCTGACTGCTCTCTCGCCGCGAAGGGTATTGAAGGTCGCAACCTTGCAAGGGCTGTGTGCCGAGATACTGCGGAGAGAACTGTCTGATACTGAACTTCTTGACCCGGACGCCTATGACGCTAAGCAGATTCAGCTTTTGTACGTCGAAGATGCCTTTCATCGCGCAAAGGATGAACTTGGTACTTACCAGAAGTTCTTATCCTCATCATTTTTGAGTTTCTTGAGCTCGGAAGATGAGTGGCCCATTATCCAGATGCTTCAGCATGAGATTGGTGTTGTTATTAAAGGGCGCGCTAACGAGCAGTTTGATGCTTACAAACGAGTTCCCGCGCTTAAATCCGGACTCCCCCTAGTAAACGATGGGGATAAGAGCTTTGTTTGGAGAGTCTATGAACTCTATAGAGAGCAGCTTATTTCCGGTGCTCAATTTGACACTGATGATGTGATGCTTAGTGCGCTGGGGCAGCTCGCAACGCCTATTTGGAGGCGGAGGCGATCCCGGGAAGGCTACGACTGCATCTACATTGATGAAACGCACCTCTTTAATATGAATGAGTTGTCTATCTTCCACCATTTGACAAAGCGAGAGGATCGCTTCCAAATTGCTTTTGCGGTCGATCGCTCACAAGCAATTGGAGATCGGGGATGGGCGGGCGACTTTGACTGGGAAACCTTGGTTCCTCAAGAATCTCAAAGATTAGATCATTCCAAAATGAAGGTATCGTCGGTGTTTCGTTGTTCCAGCGATATTGTTAATCTTGCTTTTTCTGTCACATCTTCTGGTGCAAATCTTTTTACGAACTTTGAAGATCCGCTAGCTCTCGCCAATAGTAACCAGTCATTTGAGGAAGAACGTATCTGTGAGCCGCCAGCGTTCGTTGTTTTTGAGAACGATGAGGCTTTGGTCGATGGCTCCTACGAGCGAGCGGAGCGTATGAGTCGTGAGATGGCATCTTCGCGAGGCGATGTTGCGATTGTCGCCTTTACGGAGGAACTGTTCCGAGCGCTGATCGCAAAGGCCGAATTGGCCAATAAACCCGTTGAGGTGCTCAAGGAGCGCGGAAATGTTGAGGTGGTCAGACGCGCAAAACAATCAGGACGCTTTGTATTGAGCATGCCTGACTATGTTGGTGGTTTGGAATTCGATGGAGTCGTTCTTGTAGGGGTAGACCAGGGGCGTGTGCCTCCATCCGGCGGCATTTCGCACGAGAGCCGGGCCTTTATGAATTTCACCGCTCATAACAGGCTATATGTAGCTATAACGAGGGCTAGGTACAGGGTTCTGGTGACTGGTGTTCGGGCACGAGGTCCAAGCTCGATCTTGAACACCGCATTCAGCTCCCACGCCATTCAGTTGAGGGAATAGTCTTATTGTTATGTGTGCAGAAGAACTGTCGATCTCCTCGTTGGAGCTGGGTGAGAGGGCGTGGCGATTGCGAGCTTTGGCCTACAATCCGTTTTATTCGTTTCCACTGTGAGTTACATCCTGAGCTGCGGCCTATGGCGCCGGCACCAGCCCATGCCGCAGCATGACCTCCTTCATCCGCTCGGGATCGGGCGCCCCCGCCGCCACCAGCGCCGCCATCTCCCTGAAATACCCAATGCCGAGTACGCCGGGCGTGAGGATGCACAGGCACCGCGCCGGCCCGGTGCCATCGTTGCGGAAGCCATGCACGACGCCGCGCCGGATGAAGACGACCTCACCCGGCCCGAGCGCGACATCCTCGCCGCCGATGCGCCAGGTGGTCTCGCCGGCGAGGCCGTAGATGGTCTCGTCCCAGCCCTCGTGATGGTGCGGCACCGGCATGCGGGCGTTCGGCTGCACGGTCATCTCGAACAGGGTGAGGCCGCCGCCGGTCTCGGCCTTGTCCCGTAGGAACCGCAGCTCCAGGCCGCCGAACTGGATGGTCTCGGACATGGCATCTCCTCCGGGCGCGCGGCTTTCTGCAGCGTCTCGCCGGCAGCATGCCGCAACCGCGACGGCTTGACCATGCGGCGTCCGCGACCACGGCGGCTGGCGCATGCCGCGGCGGACTGTCGTCAGGCGGCCTTGGCGTCCTCGATCTCGATATGCAGCTTGAAGCCTGCTGCCGTCGCGATGTTGACCAGCGCGTCGAGCGAGACCTTGTCGAGCTTCCCACGCATCAGATCGTCGAGACGCGGACGCGTCAGTCCGAGACGAGCTGCTGCGTCTTCCTGCGTGATGGTCCAGACCTTCACCCGCTCACGGATCGCGAGGAGCACGTCAGCACGGGCGGTCATATTGGCCGACTCCGCAGGCGTATCGGCCAGAGCGTCAAAGACGCCGTCGAACGTTTCCATAGTCATTGTTGCCCCGTCCAATCCTTGAGCCGTTTCGTCGGGAGCTCGATGTCCCCTGCGCCGTCTGATGGGGCTCTTTCCGCCAGCATGCCGCAATCGTGACGGCCTGGCCATGCGCAGCCGGCAACCCTCGCCCTCCGACGCATGCGGGAAAGGGGGAGGCATATTGCCGTTTTGCTTCCCCATCCCCATGTGTTCTTCAAGCACCGTATTCGATCCAGGGAGGCAATGGCGATCGGAGCGAGCGCGTTCGGCAATCGCACCTGAGGGCCCGGCGGCCTTTGCGGAGCGTCGGCGGGACCAGAGGTGCCCGACGGAGTGACGTCGATGTTCGCGAAGACGAGAATCGCATGGCGGTTGCTGATCGCGGCGGCCGCGCTTCCCACCTTCCTGTCGGCCGCATCGGCCCAGGCCATCGTCTGCGGCCCGCACCAGCAACTGGCCGACCTGCTCGGCGCGCAGTACCACGAGGTGCGCGAGGGCATGGGCCTGTCGAAGTCGGGCACGGTGATGGAGGTCTTCACCTCCCCGGCGGGAACCTGGACCATCGTCCGCTCGGCGCCGGATGGCACCGCCTGCATCGTCGATGCGGGCGAGGCCTGGGCCGGCAGCCGGGAGGCCATGGCGCCGGGCCCGGGCATCGCGCCGGCCGCGCGGCAGGACGTGGCCTGGCATTGAGGGTTGCGTCTTGACGCAACGCAAGTCCTGTGGCATCAGCCGCGCCCTCTGCTCCCCCAAGATCCCGAGGGGGAGCCTCGAAGGCAAGGAGACGGTCATGTCGGCTCGCTTCGCCCGCAAGGGTTCTGCTCTCTAAGCCCATCGGCCGGTCCGGCGCGATGACCCCTTGACGCGCGCTCGCAGATGAGCGGCGCGCCTTCGAGACATGTCTCATGATCAATTCGACTTCGGCGGATGCGCGGCTGCGCATCTTCGCCTCCGCGTCCTCGTGGATCGAGGGTGCGGCCGTCCGGCAGCTCGAGCAGGTGCTCGGCCGGCGCGGCGTCCTGGCCGTCGCCGGCATGCCCGACCTCCACCCCGGCCACAAGGGGCCGGTCGGCTGCGCCGTGTTGACCGAGGGCATCGTCCATCCCGATATCGTCGGCACCGATATCGGCTGCGGCATGACCGCCTGGCTCCTGGACGGCGTGGCCCGCCGCCTGCGGGTCGAGAAGGCGGTGCAGGCGCTGTCGAAGCTCGGCGACGCCGGCGGGCTGGAGCCCGAGGACGCCGTCGCGGCCGGCATTCCCGCCGATGTCGCGGCGGCGCATGCCGAGGCCCTCGGCACGGTCGGCGGCGGCAATCATTTCGTCGAGCTGCAGGCCGTCCATGCCATGGTGGATGGGGAGGCCTGCGCCGCGGCGGGACTGGAGGCCGGCCGCCTGGTGCTGCTGGTCCATTCCGGTTCGCGCGGGCTCGGTCCGGAGGTGCTGGCGCGCCATCCCTTCGTCCATGGCGAGGGGCTGGCGCTCGAAGGGGCAGGGCGCGCCTATCTCGCCGACCACGACGTGGCGCTCGGCTTCGCGCGCCTCAACCGCGCCGTGCTGGCCGAACGCGCCGCTGATCTCATCGGGCAGGACGGCAAGCCCTGGCTCGACGTGCCGCACAACCATGTCACGGTGGCGGGCGACCTCGTCCTGCACCGCAAGGGCGCGGCGCAGGCGGATCTCGGCCTGGTGCCGGTGCCGGGTTCCCGCGGCGCGATGACCTATGTCGTCGCGCCCGATCCGGATGTGCCCGGAGCCCTGCGCTCGCTCGCGCATGGCGCCGGCCGCAAGCGGGACCGTGCCTCCATGCACGGGCGGCGGCGCGACGCCGAGCGGCCCAACCCGGTCGGCAACCGCGTCATCTGCGCCGACCGCAAGCTGGCGATGGAGGAGGCGCCGGGGGCCTACAAGGACATCGCGCAGGTCGTCGCCGACCTCGATGCGCATGGCCTCGCCCGGGTGGTGGCGATCCTGAAGCCGATCGTCACCTTCAAGACGGGGAGGGCCTGAGCCATGGCCGAGGCGGATCTCGTGCTGATGGTCACGGCGGGGCGCGGGCCGGCGGAATGCCGGGTCGTGGTGGCCCGGGTGGCGCGGCGGCTGGCCGAGGAGGCGGCCGCGGCCGGCCTGTCGGTGGCGCTCGATCTCGGCGAGGCGGACGAGGCCGCGGCCAGCGTCCTGGTCGCGCTCGGCGGCGAGGGCGCGCCGGCCTTCGCCGCCGGCTGGACCGGGACCGTGCTGTGGGTCGACGAGGCCTTGAGAGGCGGCCGGGCGCGGCGGAACTGGTATGTCGGCGTGCACCGGCTGGCGAAGCCGGCCCGGACCGCGCCGCTGTCGGACGCGGACGTGCGCTACGAGGCGATGCGCGCGGGAGGGCCGGGCGGCCAGCACCAGAACGTCACCGAGAGCGCGGTGCGGGCGGTGCATGTCCCAACCGGCCTCAGCGCCATCGCCCGCGAGGGGCGCTCGCAGCACCAGAACCGCAAGCAGGCCTTGGCGCGGCTGAGCGCCCTGCTATCGGCCGTCGCCGACCGGGCGGCGGCGGGGGCGAAGCGGTCGGAATGGCTGGACCGCATCGAGGTGGAGAGGGGCAATCCGAGGCGGACGTTCCGTAGTGCGTAAGGGGAGGATCTCGGGGGCGAGGAGCACTGCGGGTTCACCCATCCGCGCGTCATGGGCGGGCTTGACCCGCCCATCCACGCGAACGCCGATGGCACCGAGAAGGGCTCTGGCCGATGTCGCGGCGATATGGGTGGATGTGGCGTTTGCGTGGATGGCCGGGTCAAGCCCGGCCATGACGTCGCGGTTCTGGGGAACGCCGCTGGCACAGGGAGACGCCGCCCCTGCGAACCTCACTCCCGCGCGCCGTGCCTCAATGTCTGGCCGTCCCCGCGCCCAGATAGAATTCCTTCACGTCCTCTCGCGCCGCGAGCTCGGCGGCCGGCCCCGCGGCGGCGACGCGGCCGGTCTCGAGGATGTAGGCGTGGTCGGCATAGCGCAGCGCCAGGTTGGCGTTCTGCTCGGCGATCAGGAAGCTGACGCCGTCCTCGCGGTTCAGCGTCCGGATGATCTCGAAGATCTCCTGGACGATGATCGGCGCCAGGCCCATGGACGGCTCGTCGAGCAGCACCAGCGTCGGCCGGGTCATCAGGGCGCGGCCGATGGCGACCATCTGCTGCTCGCCGCCGGAGGTGAGGCCGGCCTTGCTGCCGCGCCGCTGCTTCAGGCGGGGAAACCAGGCGTAGACCTGCTCCAGGTCGGCCGCGATCTGCCGCCGGCTCGGCCGGCGCAGGAAGCCGCCGGCGAGGAGGTTCTCCTCGACGGTGAGCTGGGGGAAGACATGGCGTCCCTCCAGCACCTGCACGATGCCGCGCCTCACCAGCTCCGACGGGCCCAGCCGGGCCGTCGGCTCACCCTTCCAGCGGATGGTGCCGCGGCTGAGACTGCCGCGCTCGGCGCCGAGCAGGTTGGAGATCGCCTTGAGGGTGGTGGTCTTGCCGGCGCCGTTGGCCCCGAGCAGGGCGACGACCGCACCCTGCCGGACCTCGAGCGAGACGTCGCGGACGGCGAGGATCGCCTGCCCGTAGAGGGCCTCGATGGCGTCGACCTGGAGGAGAGGCTGCGTCATGCGGGAACCAGGCTCTCGCGCCGGGCTTCGCTCCCCTGCAGCAGCGGGATGACCTCGCGGCCGAAGGCCGGCAGCTCGTCGGTGAAGTGCAGGAAGGCGGTCAGGATCATGTCGACGCCGACCGCCTCGTATTGGCGGATGCGCTCGGCGATCAGCTCGGGCGGGCCGAACAGCCGGGTCTTGAAGCCGTCATTGGGCTGGACCAGGTTGGCATAGTCGGAATCGGCCCACATGCCGATCTTCTCGGCGGTCGAGGCGCCGGCGTTGCGGGCCTGGTCGCCGAAGGCCTTGACCACCTTCGGATCGGCGCCGGCGATGATTTCGGCGAGCTGGTCGAGCGCGTCCTTCTCGGTCGGGCGCTGGATGACGAAGCCGTTGAGGCCGAACTTCACCGTGCGGCCCTCGGCCGCGGCCAGCGCGCGGACCTCGTCGATCTGCGCCTTGACGCCCTCGACCGAGTTGCCGTTGAGGAAGTACCAGTCGGAATGGCGGGCGGCCATCCGCCGCGCGGCTTTCGAATTGCCGCCCTGGAAGATTTCCGGATGGGGCGAGGAGACCGGCCGCGGCTTCAGCCAGCCTTCGTTGATGCGATAGAAGTCGCCCTTGAAGGTCAGGCTGTCCTGCGTCCACAGCCCCTTGAGGACCTGGATGAACTCCTCCGAGCGGCGGTAGCGCTCGTCATGGTCGAGCCAGGGCTCGCCGAAGGCGCGGAACTCGTCGCGGAACGAGCCGCTCAGGATGTTGATGGCAAAGCGGCCCTTGGAATAGACGTCGATGGTCGCGCCCATCTTGGCCACCATGGCGGGATGCCAGAAGCCGGTGTGGATGGCGCTGATCAGCTTGAGCTTTTTCGTCTGCGCCGCCAGCACGGCCGTGCAGGTCACCGCCTCCTGCTGCAGCTCCCAGCCGTGGCTGGCGATGAAGCGGGCCGGCGCCAGGCCATATTCGAAGCCGAGCTCCTCGGCCTCCTGCGCCAGGCGCGCATTGTAGTCGAGGCTCCAGTCGGTGCGCTGCTTGATGTTGCTGATGACGAAGCCGCCGCTGCCGAGCGGCATCCAGTAGCCGAAGCGGATGGCCATGGCACAGTCCTTGTGATCGATGGGAGAGGGGGCGCCATGCCCGGGCGGGGCCGGGCATGGCGAGGGATCAGTTCGTGCCGGCGACGGGGGTGATGCCCTTCTCCTTGGCATAGGCCGCGGCCCGCTCCAGGATCAGCGGCCTGAGGAGGTCGCGGTCGGCCTGGATCCAGTCGCTGACCGTGTTCCACGTCTCGCCGTCCCACTGGATGACGCGGGCGATGCCGCCGCCTTCATGGTCGCTCGGCGACAGCTTCAGCGTCGGCTGCAGGCCGGTGGCGCCGATCTCGGCGATGCGCTTGGCATCGATGTCGAGATGCTCCAGGCCCCAGCGGCCCTCCTCGCCGTTGATGGCGCGATGGCCGAACTTGGCCTGCGCCGTGCGGATCGCCTCGGTCAGGATGATCGCGTCGACGATGCCGGAATTGTAGTAGACCGAGCCGAAGCTCTTGGGGTCCTGCAGGTTGCTCTTGCCGGCGTCGATGACGACCTTCTTGATCTTGTCGTGGATCGGGAAGTTGGTGCCGGCGGGATAGGTGGTGATGGCGAGGTACCCCTTGCCGACGGCGCCGGCAGGGCGGACGTCCTCCTCCGAGCTCGACCAGATGCCGCCGATGATGTGGTCGGCGGGGAAGCCGACCTTGGCGGCGGTCTTGATCGCGACCGGCGTCATCACGCCCCAGCCGCGCAGGAACACCCAGTCGGGCTTGAGCTGGCGGATACGGTTCCACTGCGCCGTCTGGTCGTTGCCGGGATGGGGCACCGGGATCTGGATGTTCTCGAAGCCATAGGTCTTGGCCAGGAGGTCGAGGGCCGGCTGGGTCTCCTTGCCATAGGGCGAGTCGTGATAGACGGTGGCGATCTTCAGGCCCTTGAGCTTGTCCTTACCCCCCACCGCCTGGGCGATGTAGTTGATGGCGGTCGAGGCCTCGCTGTAGAAGCTCAGCACCACGGGAAAGCTGTAGGGGAAGACCCGGCCGTCGACGGCCTCGGTCCGGCCGTAGTTGAGCGTGACCAGCGGGATCTTGTCGGCGACCGCCTTCTCGGTCAGCGCCTTGCCGATCGGGTCGCTGTGCGGCCAGAGGATGGCGACGGGCGAGCCGTCCTTGCCGCCCTTGACGCGCTCATAGCACTCGACGCCCTTCTCGACGCCCCATTCGGTCTCGCATTCGTCCCAGAACAGCTTGACGCCGTTGATGCCGCCCTCGGCCTCGTTGAGATAGGTGAAATAGTCGATGATGCCGGCCCAGATCGGGATGCCGCTCGAGGCATAGGCGCCGACCCGGTAGGTGAGGAGCGGGATATATTGCTTCTGCGCGGGCTCGGCGGCGAGCGCGAGGCCGGTGCCGAGGGTGAGGCCGGCGACCGCGGCGGCCGCGGTGCGCCAGAGCCGGCGGGCGAGGGACGACATTGTCTGGTTCTCCATGCTGCGTTGAGTTGAGGTCGGCTGGATTCAGGGGCGCGGGCCGGCCAGCCAGGTCCGGGCCCGGGCCAGGAGGGCGGCCAGGCCGTCCGGCTCCTTGATCAGGAACAGGATGATCAGCCCGCCGAAGAACGCCTTCTGCAGGTTCTCCAGCTGGCCGGGGTCGATCGCGCCGCCGAACAGGGCGCCGGCGAGGTGGTTGAGCAGGATCGGCAGCAACACGATGAAGGCCGCGCCGATGTAATTGCCGAGGACGCTGCCGAGGCCGCCGATGATGACGATGAACATGGCCTGGAACGACCGGTCCAGGCTGAAGCTGCGGGCATCGACCGTGCCGAGATAGGCGAAGGCCCAGAGCGAGCCGGCGATGCCGCAGACGAAGGCGCCGACGAAGAAGGCCTGCAGCTTGGCCCGCGCCACCGGGATGCCGATCACCGCCGCCGCCGTGTCCATGTCGCGGACGGCCATCCACCGGCGCCCGGCCTGGCTGCGCACCAGGCGCAGGGCGACGGCCGTGACCAGGGCCACGCTGGTGAGGGTCAGGAGGTAGCGCCCGGCCGCGGTCGACAGCGAATGGCCGAAGATCTCCAGGCGCGGCGCCGAGATCGAGCTGGAGCTCGAATAGTTGGAGAACCAGCCATATTGGTTGAACAGCCATTCCAGGAAGAACTGGGCGGCGAGGGTGGTGGCGAGGAGATAGAAGCCCTTGATGCGCAGGCTCGGCAGGCCGACGACGACGCCGACGACACCGGCGATCAGGCCGCCGAGGAGGAGGCTGACCGGCAGGGGCAGGAAGGGCAGCCGCAGCAGCAGGTTGTAGGTCGCATAGGCCCCGGCCGCCATGAAGGCGCCGGTGCCGAGCGAGGGCTGGCCGGCATAGCCCATGGTGAGGTTCAGGCCGAGGCCGGCGAGCGACAGGATCAGGAACGGCACCAGGATGGCGTTGAGCCAGTAGTCGGAGCCGGCCAGCGGCACCACGACGAAGGCCAGGGCCGCCAGCGCCGCGAGAGCGGCCGTCCACAGCCAGCCCAGCCTCGGCGTGGCGAGCGCGGTGGCGGCGAGACGGGGGCTTTCCGAGCTCATCGAGGACACGGGGCTCACACTCTTTCGATGCTGTGCTCGCCGAACAGGCCGGCGGGGCGGACGAGGAGGAAGGCCACGGCGAGCACGTAGACGAACCAGGTCGAGACGCTGCCGCCGAGCAGCGGTCCGACATAGATCTCGGCCAGGCTGTCGGCCGCCCCGACGATCAGGCCGCCGACGATGGCGCCCGATATCGAGGTGAAGCCGCCGATGATCAGGACCGGCAGCGCCTTCAGCACCACGAGGGTCAGGGAGAACTGCACGCCCTGCCGCGCCCCCCAGAGCAGGCCGGCGACCAGGGAGACGAAGCCGGCAATGGCCCAGGCGATCGCCCACAGGGATTGCAGGCGGATGCCGATCGACAGCGCCGCCTTGGGGTCGTCGGCGATGGCGCGCAGCGAGATGCCGATCCTGGTCCGGCTGAACAGCAGGGACAGCGCGATGACGAGCGCCCCCGCCGCCCCCGCCGCGACGAGGTCGAACTGGCTGACCTGGATCGGCCCGACCTCCATCGGCAGGTCGAGGATGCCGAGGTCGAGCTCGTGGACGCTCGCGCCCATCAGGAACTGGGCCATGCCCTCGATGACGAAGCTGAGGCCGAGAGTCGCCATGAACAGGGTGATCTGCGGCCGGTTGACCAGCGGCCGCAGGACCACGCGCTCGATCGCGATGGCGAGCGCCACCATGATGGCAAGGGTGATGAGGAAGGCCAGCGGCCCGTCGACGCCCTTCTCGCGGAAGGTCACGAAGACGAGGGCCGCGCAGAGCACCATCGAGCCCTGGGCGAAGTTGAAGACCCCGGACGCCTTGTAGATCAGCACGAAGCCGATCGCGACCAGCGCGTACATCACGCCGGCGAGGAGGCCGCCGACCAGCGTTTCCAGGAAGAAGCTCAAATCCCCGCCCTCAATGCACGGTGCCGAGATAGGCGGCGATCACGTCCGGGTTGCTGCGCACCGCCTCCGGCGCGCCGTCGGCGACCTTGCGGCCGTAGTCGAGGACGACGACATGGCCGGCGAGGCCCATGACGATGCCGACATCGTGCTCGATCAGCACGATGGTGGTGCCGAAGCTGGCGTTCACCTCGGCGACGAAGCCGGCCATCTCCTGCTTCTCCTCCTGGTTCATCCCGGCCATCGGCTCGTCGAGCAGCAGCAGCCGCGGCTCGCCGACCAGGGCGCGGGCAAGATCGACCCGCTTCTGCGTGCCGTAGGGCAGGGTGGAGACGACGGCGCCGGCATACGGCGTGAGGTCGAGGAAGGCGATGATCCGTTCGGCGCGGGCCCGGAACGCCCGTTCCTCGGCCGCATCGCGGCCGATATGGAAGGCGTTCTCGAACAGGGTGGTGCGGCTGTGCCGGCCGAGGCCGGCGAGGACGTTGTCGAGCACGGTCAGGCGCTTGAACAGGGCGTTGTGCTGGAAGGTGCGGCCGATGCCCAGATGCGCCGCCTTGAACGGCGAGATCGCCTCGAACCGCCGGCCGTCGAAGACGATCTCGCCGGCATCGGCCCGGTAGACGCCGTTGATGACGTTGAGCAGTGAGCTCTTGCCGGCGCCGTTCGGGCCGATCAGGGCGCAGATCTCGCCTTCGGCGACATCGAAGCTGAGGCCGGTCAGCGCCTGGACGCCCCTGAAGGCGAGCGAGACGTCCCGGAGCTGGAGGAGGGGACCGGCCATATCAGCCTTACGCCCCGACCGCTTCCAGGCGGCGGCCGCCGGCCTGCCGCGCCTCGGCCTCGGCCCGCTTCACCGCCTCGATGTCGCGATACTGGTCGGCCGGGTGGGTCTTCGGTAGATGGTCGCCGCGGCCGAACAGCTTTTCGCGCAGCGTGCCCGGCTTGTAGCCGGTGGGATAGGCGCCGCGCTTCTGCAGCTCGGGGACGAGGTGGTTGACCACGTCCTCGAAGCTCTCGGGGGTCACGGCATAGGCGAGGTTGAAGCCGTCGACATCGGTCTCCTCGACCCATTGCTGCAGGATGTCGGCGATGGTTGCGGGCGAGCCGACGAAGACCGGGCCGAGGCCGCCGATGCCGCCCCACAGCGCCAGCTCCTCGATGGTCCAGGACTTCTCGCCGCCGGCGAGATGCTCAACCACCGAATGGATGGCGTTGGTCTCGACCTTCTTGACCAGGTCGGTCGGCGCATACTGGCCGAAATCGATGCCGCTCCAGCCGGACATGAACACCAGCGCTCCGTCATAGGAGGCGTATTGCTGGTACTCCCTGAACTTGGCCTGCGCCTTCTCGTCGGTCTCGTCGACGATGATGGTGATGAGGTTGTAGATCAGGACGTCGCCGGCGCTGCGCCCGGCGGCCACGGCCTGGCGGCGGACATCGGCGACATAGGACTTCAGCACCGGCTGGGTCGGCGCGGCGACGAAGATGCATTCGGCATGGCCGGCGGCGAAGGCCTTGCCGGGGCCGGAGGCGCCGGCCTGGTAGAGCACCGGCGTGCGCTGCGGCGAAGGCTCGCAGAGGTGATAGCCCGGCACGTCGAAGAATTTGCCCTTGTGGCCGATCTCGTGGACCTTGCCGGGGTCGGTGAAGATGCGCCGCGCGCGGTCGCGCACCACCGCGCCCTCCTCCCAGCTGCCTTCGAACAGCTTGTAGAGCACCTCGACATATTCGGCCGCGACCTCGTAGCGGTTGTCGTGCCGGCGCAGGCCGCCCTGGCCGATGTTCTTGGCGCCGCTCTCGAGATAGGAGGTGACGATGTTCCAGCCGACGCGCCCCTTGGTGTGATGGTCGGCGGTCGAGAGGCGGCGGGCGAAGGTGTAGGGGTGCTCGAACGAGGTGGAAGCGGTGATGCCGATGCCCAGATGCTCGGTGGCCAGGGCGATGGGCGCGGCGAGCTGCAGGGGATCGTTGACCGGGATCTGCGCGGCCTGGTGGATCGCGTGGTAGTTGCTCTGCTTGTAGACGTCGTAATAGCCGATGACGTCGGCGATGAAGATGCCGTCGAAGATGCCGCGCTCCAGGGTCTTCGCCAGGTCGGTCCAGTATTCCAGGTCCTTGTACTGCCAGGAGCGGTCGCGCGGATGCGCCCACAGGCCGGGCGACTGGTGACCGACGCAGTTCATGTCGAAGGCGTTGAAGCGGATCTGGCGGGTCATTCCCGTCTCCTTGCAGGCAAGCGCGCCCGGCGCGGGCGGGCCTGCGCAGGCGGTATGCCGGCATGAAAGCGTCTTGTGTCTATAATGTCTAGTTATTTGATATACAAAATATGCCTTAATTTTGGGCGAAAGCCCGATGAGCTGGCCAGACCGCGGTGGAACGCCATCGCACGTCGCGACGAAAACCCTTACGCCCAGCCTGCCGTTGCGGTAGCGTCGTGCCGGGGCTGAGGGGGAAATTCATGAAAGTCACGGTTTGGGCCGTCGCCGTGGCGCTCGTGGCTGCCGGTTGCAGCTATGCGCCGCCTGGGCCACCGCCGCCGGGTGGCGTCACCCGATTGCCAAAGGATCCCGTAATACCGGCGCGTCTAGCCGGCCTCCCCGCTTGGGAAGCTGCCACGGCATGCAATACGGTCGTGGTGCACAGCGCGATCGATCGGCAGCGGGCGCTCGGCCAGATGGCGAGTTTCGACGAGGAGTTCAGGCGGGCAAACTACCTCACGCGTCTCTTCTGGGCCTACGCTCACCACACGGCTGCCGTCGACCGCCAACTCGGTGGACCGCTGGCGTCGAAGTTCGTCTACGAGCAGGCCAGGCGCTGGGATTATGCACCGCCGGCAAGGCGCCCGACCTATGCGGAATGTGAGCGGTTTGCTCCTGTGATCGAGAGGCTGGTGGCCGCGATTAAGAAGTGAGGTCGCGCCGACTCAGCGCCCGCGAGCGCCGAGCCCGAGATAGACGGCGCGCTCCTTCTCCTCGGCCGCGGTGCGGGCGCGGACCTGCAACAGGTCCTTGCGGGCGACGAGGCCGACGAGCCGGCCGGTCTGGCGATCGAGGATCGGCACCCGGCCGACATCCGCCGCAGCCATGCGGTCGGCGAGGTGGCCGACCAGCTCCTGCGGCGTGCCGACGAGGAGGTCGCGTCCCTCGAGCGCCTCGCCGAGCGGCAGCCCCTCCATGCGATCGTCGACCGTCCAGGCCAGGATGTCGGCCCGCGACACCATGCCGACGACCTGGCGCCCGGCATCGACCACGGGATAGCTCTTGTGGCGGTGCTCGGCGGCGGTGAAGAAGGCCACGGCGTCGCCGACCGTGATCTCGGCACCGAGCACGTCGACCTCGCGCACCATCACCTCCCCAACCGGCACCAGGGTGAAGGGATCGGCGTGGTATTCGCGGGTGATGTGGTGGCCGCGCCGGGCGATCTTCTCCGTCAGGATCGAGCGCTTGAGCAGCAGGACCGTGGTGGCATAGGCGATGCCGCAGGCGGTGAGCAGGGGCAGCAGCGCGGCGAGGTTGCCGGTCAGCTCGACGGCGAACAGGGTCGCGGTCAGCGGCGCGCGCATGGTGCCGCCCATCATCGCCGCCATGCCGAGCAGCGCCCAGAAGCCGGCATCGGCAGCGGGCAGGCCGAGGCTCTCCAGCGCCCCGAGGCAGCCGCCGAAGATCAGGAGCGGCGCCAGCACGCCGCCCGACGTGCCCGAGCCGAGCGCGATCGCCCAGATCACGGCCTTGACGACGAGCAGGAGGAGGACCGCCCTGGCCGGCATGTCGCCGGCGAGGAGATGGGCGATGTTGTCATAGCCGACGCCGAGCGCGGCGGGGTCGATCAGCCCGCCGATGCCGATCGCCAATCCGCCTGCCAGCGGCCACCACATCCAGTGGATCGGCAGGGCCTGGAAGGCGTCCTCGCAGGCATAGACCATGGCGGTGAGCAGGCCGGAGGCGAGGCCCGCGCTGAGGCCGACCAGGGCCCAGGCGAGCATGGCCTGCCCCGACAGCGCCATGCCGCCGGCATAGGGGAACAGCGGCCCGGCATCGAACAGGAGCGTGCGCTCGGCCGCCGCGACGGCCGCCGCCACCAGAACGGGGAGGAAGCTGCGCGGCTTCCACTCGAACAGCAGGAGCTCGACCGCGAGCAGGACGGCGGCGACCGGCGTGCCGAAGATCGCCGTCATGCCCGCCGCCGCGCCGGCGACGAGCAGCGCCTTGCGCTCGCTGGCGGTGAGGTGGATCGTCTGCGCCAGCAGCGAGCCGAGCGCGCCGCCGGTCATGATGATCGGCCCCTCCGCCCCGAACGGGCCGCCGGTGCCGATCGAGATGGCGGAGGAGAGCGGCTTCAGCACGGCGACCTTCGGGCTGATCCGGCTCTTGCCGATCAGGATCGCCTCGATCGCCTCGGGAATGCCGTGGCCGCGGATCTTCTCGGAGCCGTAGCGCGCCATCAAGCCGATGACGAGGCATCCCAGCACCGGCACGAAGACCGCGGCCCAGCCGAGCGGAGTGGCGGCGATCGGCAAGGGCACGACCGACAGCCGGCCGAAATAGGCGAGGTTGGTGCACAGGGCGATCAGCTTCAGCAGCAGCCAGGCCGCGCCGACGCTCAACGTGCCGGCCGCGACCGCCAGCAGCATCAGGAGCAGCACCCGGCGGTCGGTGGTGAAGTCGCCGAGCCTGGCGGTGCGGCCGGGGCTGCCGGCGCGGGGCAGGGGCGGTTCGGGGCTTGCGTGGTCGAGCGTGTTCGTGGTCATGCGGTTCGGATCGGTGGAGGATGGCGCTGGTTGACGCAGAAACATCGCAATACGATATATTTTCGCGCAGTCAAACAGGTGATCGCGACACGGCGGAGGATGGATTGTCACAGGGACCGGCGGGGGACGCGGACGGGCCAGCGGCGGTGGACTATCGCGCGCTGGCGCGTTTTCGCCACGAGCTGCGCAAGTTCGCCGCCTTCAGCGAGGCGGCGGCGGACGCGGCCGGGCTGACGCCGCAGCAGCATCAGGCGCTGCTGGCGATCAAGGGCCTGTCGGAGGATGGCGGCCTCACGGTGGGCGAGCTCGCCGGCATCCTGTTCATCCGCCACCACACCGCCGTCGAGCTGGTCGACCGCATGGCCGGGCTCGGCCTGGTGCGCCGCGCGCCCGACCCCGCCGACCGGCGACGGGTGCGGGTGGAGCTGACGACGCTCGGCGGGGAGCGCCTGAGCACCCTCTCGGCCGTGCATGTGGCGGAGATCCGCGCGATCGTGCCGACGCTGATGGCGATCCTGAAATCCTTCGCCGGAACGCCGTGACCGGGGCGGGACTGGGCGAAGCGGCAGCCCCTTGCCTGGGATACCGGCCTGTTTCGCGTATCAACCCAATATAAATTTAACCAATGTAAAAATTCGCCTAAAATCCGCATCTTTCTGCAATCGAATTAAGTTTGCAGCAACGCGCTCCCGCGTAAGGCAGTGCTGCTCGATGCGGCGGCAACAGGAGCGGATATCGCCTCCCCTCACGGTCTCGCCGAAAGAACAAGATCAACTTCGTCGGGAGTGCGGCATGATCAA
This sequence comes from Labrys wisconsinensis, assembly GCF_030814995.1. Classification (GTDB taxonomy): domain Bacteria; phylum Pseudomonadota; class Alphaproteobacteria; order Rhizobiales; family Labraceae; genus Labrys; species Labrys wisconsinensis. Next base: position 371,985 of record NZ_JAUSVX010000005.1, read on the forward strand.
GCTCGCTCATAGCGTGTATTCGTACTTGCGTCGTCTTGGCGGACAGGAGGGCGGCAACGTCCTCATGCTTTTCGCCTTCGCCCTCATTCCAGTCATGGGCGGCGTCGGCGTGGCGGTCGACTATACCCGGGCCGCGACCTATCGCAGCCAACTCGACGCCATCGCCGACGCCGCGGCGCTTTCCGCGGTCTCGCGCACCAGCGTCGTCAACCTCGCCAACAGCTCCGACAACGGCAAGGCGGCGACCACGTCGTTCTTCGACGCCGAGGCCGCGCGGGTGTCCGCGGTGACCATCACCAAGGTCACCGTCCAGATCGTCAAGACGGCGACGGCCCTGTCGGCGACCGTCTCCTACTCGGCGACGGTTCCCAACACGTTCACGCAGCTGATCGGCATGCCGCAGACCGCGATCGGCGGCACGGCGTCCTCGACGACGCAGCTGCCCATCTACCAGAACTTCTATCTCTTCCTCGACAATTCGCCCTCGATGGGCATCGGCGCCACGCAGGCCGACATCAACAATCTCATCGCCGCGACGGCGAACGCGCCGATCGATCCCGGCTGCGGCTTCGCCTGCCACGACCTGTCGGGGAAGGAGGATTTCTATACCGTGGCCAAGAAGAACGGCATCACCATGCGCATCGACGAGGTGCGCAGCGCGACGCAGGCGCTGATGCAATACGCCACCGCGACGGAGATCCTGCCGCAGCAATTCGGCGTCTCCATCTATACCTTCAACAATGTGCTGACCAGGATCAGCGGCCTGACCACCAGCCTCGGCAGCGCCGCGGCCTCGGCGGCGGCGATCGATCTCGTCAGCGTGCCCTACCAGAACTACAACGCCGACCGCTATACCGACCTCGACGGCCTGCTGCCCAAGATGGACTATCTCATGCCGTCCTCCGGCTCGGGCCAGACCAGCGCGTCGCCGCAGACGGTGATGTTCATCGTCAGCGACGGTGTCGCCGACGAGCCGACCCCCGGCAACAGCTCGGGGCGGACGCTCGCGCCGATCACCGTGGCGCAATGCGACGCGATCAAGTCCCGCGGCATCACCATCGCCGTGCTCTACACGACCTATCTGCCCCTGCCGACCAACAGCTTCTACCAGGGCAACGTCGCGCCCTTCGCCAGCCAGATCAATCCGCGCATGCAGTCCTGCGCCAGCCCGGGCCTGTTCTTCGAGGTGAGCCCCGGCGACGGTATCTCGCAGGCGATGAACGCCCTGTTCACGGAGATCGTGTCGATGGCCCGCCTGACGCAGTAGGAGCGCGATCGTCTCACGGCTGCGGGCTGTCCCGGAGCACCGCCTCGAGGACGTGCGCGTGGGAATGGCCGGCATCCCGGGTCGCGGTGAGCAGCGTCGCCGTCCCGCCGCCGATCCTGGCCCGGAGCGCCGCCAGCGCGGCGGCGTTCTCCTGCAGCTCGAGGCGATAGCGGCGCTGGAACTCGCTCCAGCGGGCGGGGTCGTGGCCGAACCAGCGCCGCAGCGCCGGGCTGGGGGCGAGGTCGCGGGCCCAGACGTCGAGATGCGCCGCCTGCTTCGCCAGCCCGCGCGGCCAGAGCCGGTCGACCAGGATGCGCAGGCCGTCGGCGGCCTCGGGCGGGTCGTAGACGCGCCTGACCCGGATCATCTCAGGCGGCTCCGGCCGGCGCATCGGCCGGCAACCGTGCCGCGATCACCGGCGCCGGGCTCGGCCGGCCCCGGCCGGCGACGGCGGAGAGGCCCCGGCGCACGCGCTGGAGCACGTCGCCTTCGCGCCGGCCGGCATAGACGGTGTAGGCGGAATGGGAGAATTCCGGCGCCCCCGGCACCCGGGTGAGGCGCCCGTCGGCCAGGAAAGGCTGCGCCGTGCCGAGCCGGAAATAGCCGCAGCCGCCGACGCTGAGCAGATAGGTGAGGGCGAGGGGCCCGAGCGAGATGGCGACCGGCGGGCTCACCAGCTCGGGAAAGGCGGCCTGGTGATTGGCGGCGAAAGCCGAGCCCCAGTCGACATGGACATAGTGCTCCGGCAGCAGCGCGCCGCCGGGATCGCTGGTCACCAGCACCAGCTTCTCCTCGACCAGGAGCTCGGCCACCAGGTCCTGGCGCTGCGGCGGGTTGTAGAGCACGGCAAGGTCGAGCGAGCCCTCCTGCACACGGTCGAGCAGGCGCGCCGGGGCGTCGACCTCGGCCCTGAGCGCGATCTCCGGGCATTCGCGATGCATCCACACCAGCCAGTCCGCCAGCAGGGGATGCCAGAGGCTGAGCTCGCCGCCGACGCTGACCCCGTCCCTGCGGCCGGGCGGCAGCGCCACCTGGTGGCGGGCCCGCTCCCAGACCTGCACCAGGGTGGCGGCATGGCGGGTGAAGCGCTCGCCGGCGGGCGTCAGGCGCGCGCCGGCCTTGTTGCGCACGAACAGGCGCCGGCCGAGCTGCTCTTCCAGGGCGCGGATCCGTGCGCTCACCGCCGTCTGCGTCAGGTGCAGCCGTTCGGCAGCGGCGATGAAGCTGCCGCTCGCGGCCACTTCGAGGAAGGTGCGGGCCAGGGCGATGTCCATGGTGCTTCACATGAAGAAGATTACGCTTATCTGCAATGAAAATGCGTTTGTCTGTTGCGATCGCGGGTGCCAGAGTTTCCGCCGACATGATTTCAGCCATGGAGCGGACATGACGAGGTCGCCACGCACCATCGCCGCCGCCAACGGCATCGGCCGGGATGCCGCCTTCGGGGCGGTGGCGCCGCCGCTCCACCTCGCCTCGAGCTACACGTTCGCCGGCTTCGAGCGGCCGAGGACTTACGACTATTCCCGCGCGGGCAATCCGACGCGCGACCTGCTCGCCGACACGCTGGCGCAGTTGGAGGGCGGCGCGGGAGCCGTGGTGGTGGCGACCGGCATGGCGGCGGTGGACCTCGTGCTCTCCCGCCTCGGCCCGCAGGACGGCGTCGTGGCGCCGCACGACTGCTACGGCGGCACCCATCGGCTGATCGCGGCCCGTGCCGCCAAGGGCCAGTTCAAGGCCGCCTTCGTCGACCAGGGCGACGCCGCGGCGCTCGAGGCGGCCCTGGCCGCCCGGCCGAAGCTGGTGCTGGTGGAGACGCCGAGCAATCCCTTGATGCGGGTGGTCGACATCGCCGCCGTCGCCGCCGCGGCGAAGGCGGCCGGCGCCGATGTGGCCGTCGACAACACCTTCCTGTCGCCGGCGCTGCAGCAGCCGCTCGCGCTCGGCGCCGACTTCGTCGTCCACTCCACCACGAAATATCTCAACGGCCATTCCGACGTGGTCGGCGGGGCCGTGATCGCCGCCAGGAGCGAGGACGCCGCGGCCCTCGCCGCCTGGGCCAACATCACCGGCGTGACCGGCGCGCCGTTCGACGCCTACCAGACCCTGCGCGGGCTGCGCACGCTGTTCCCGCGCATCGAGCGCCAGCAGCAGAGCGCCGCGGCGGTCGCTTCCTTCCTGGCCCGACACCCGCAGGTGGCGGCGGTGCATTATCCCGGCCTGCCCTCCCATGCCGGCCATGCCCTGGCCAAGGCGCAGCAGCGCGGCTTCGGCGCCATGCTCAGCTTCGAGATCGCCGGCGGCACGCCGGCGGTGCGGCGCTTCGTCGAGGCGGTACGGGTCTTCACCCTGGCCGAATCCCTCGGCGGCATCGAGAGCCTCGTCGCCCACCCCGCCACCATGACCCATGTCGGCATGGGCGCCGAGGCGCGGCGCATCGCCGGCATCACCGATGCGCTGCTGCGCCTCTCCATCGGCCTGGAGGACGAGCGCGACCTGGTCGAGGACCTGGCGCAGGCGCTGGGCCAGGCCGAAGAGGCGGGCGACCGATGAGCGCGACGGCGCCGGACCTGCCGATCGGGCCGGCGCTGGCCGAGGCGATCCTGCACGGCGGCGCCGAGGCCATCGTCGCCACCGACCGCGACGGCATCATCCGCTTCTGGAACCCGGGCGCGGCCCGCCTCTTCGGCTTCGAGGCGGACGAGGCGCTCGGCCGCACGCTCGACCTCATCGTGCCCGAGCCGCAGCGCGAGCGCCATTGGCAGGGCTATCGCCGGGTGATGGCGACCGGCACCAGCCGCTACGGCGCGGGGGAGGTGCTGGCCGTGCCTGCCACGACCCGGGACGGCCGGCGGATCTCGATCGAGTTCACCATCACGCCGCTGCACGGCGCCGGCGGGTCGATCGTCGGGCTGGCCGCGGTGCTGCGCGACGTCACCGGCCGCTTCGAGGAGCTGAAGGCGCTGCGGCGGTCGATGAAGGAGCTCGTCGCCACCGCCATGGGGATGAGGGGCGGGGAGGAGAAGGGATGATGCAGGAGAGCAGCGGCGCCGATGCCGCGTCCACGGCCGCCGGCGAGCGCCAGGCGATCCTGCGCTGGCGCCGGGACGAGCGGGCTCGCCTGATCGCCGCGCGGCTCGCCATGGCCTCAGCCGAGCGGGCCGCCGCGGCGGCCCGCATCGCCGCCCGCCTCGACGGATTGCTCCCCGAGCTCGCCGGCCGCACCGTCAGCCTGTACTGGCCGATGCGCGGCGAGCCGGACTTGCGGTCCTGGCTCGCCGCCGCGGTCGGACGCGGCGCGTGCTGCGCCCTGCCGCTGGTGGTGGAGAAGAACGCGCCGCTGGTGTTCCGCAGCTGGCGGCCGGGCGAGCCGCTGGCGCGCGGCGTCTGGAACATCCCGGTGCCGGCGGAGGGGAGCGTGGTGACGCCCGACGTCGTGCTGGCGCCGCTGGTCGGCTTCGACGCGGCGGGCTATCGCCTCGGCTACGGCGGCGGCTATTTCGACCGTACCCTGGCGGCGCTGCCGGCCCGACCCCTGGTGATAGGGATCGGCTATGCCGGCGCTGCCATTGCGACCATCCGTCCGCTCGCCCATGACATCCCGATGGATGTGATCGTCACCGAGGAGGCGGAGCACCGCCGCGGGTGAGGACGCTCAGGCGCCGGCGGCGCTCTCGGGCAGCGCCGCCCGGCGCGCCAGGGCGGCCAGGAGGTCGGTCTGGGTGACCAGCCCGAGGATGCGCCGGTCGGCGTCGACGATCACCACCGCGTGGGTCTGCCCGTCCGTCAGCACCCCGGCCAGGCCGAAGGCGGGGTCCTCCGGCCGGGCCGTCGCGGCCGATGCCATCACGTCGGCGACCCGTTGGGCCGGCCGGGCCAGGTCCCGGAGGCCGACGGTGCCGGCGAGCCGCCCGTCGGCCCCGGTCACGGGCAGGGTGCGCACGCCATGGCCGAGCAGCAGCGCATGGGCGGACCGGACGTCGGCATCGGCGCCGACCGTGACCACGTCGCGCGACATGATGTCGGCGCAGGCGAGATCGCCATGGGCCCGCATCAGGGCGCGGCGCTCGACCTGGCGCAGCAGGCGGTCGAGATCCTCGCGATCGATGTCGAAGGCCTCGCCGAGGTCGGCCAGCGCCGCGTCGACATCCCCGGCGCTGAAGCCGATGCGCAGCTGCGGCGGCGGGTCGCCGGTGCCGTGGGTGTTGACCGGGGCGGGCGCCGCCCGGTGCGGATAGGAATGGCGGGAGAGCCGGTGGAACAGCCAGCCGAGCCCCACCAGCAGGGCGGAGTTGAGGCCGACCGGGACCAGCGCGAAGCCGAAGCCCGCCGCCGCCACGGCCGGCCCGCCGATGATGGCGGTGAGCGCCGCGGCGCCGCCGGGCGGGTGCAGGCAGCGCGTCAGCGACATGGCGGCGATGGCCAGGCCGACCGCGATACCGATGGCGATGGTCGGATCGTGCACCAGCCGGCCGACGGCGATGCCGACCAGGGCGGAAATCGTGTTGCCGCCGATGATCGACCAGGGCTGGGCCAGCGGGCTCGCCGGCACGGCGAAGAGCAGCACGGCGGAGGCGCCGACCGGCGCGACGATCAGCGGCAGATGCGGGCCGTTGCCGAAGATGAGCGCTGAGATCAGGCCGGTGAGGCCGATGCCGACCATGGCGCCGAGGCAGGCGACCAGCCGGTCGCGCAGCGTGGCGCCGGCGAGGATGGGAATGAAGATCCTGGAGGAGCTGGGCGGGCGTCCCGGCCCGGTCGGCGAGGTCGGCATGGAAATCCGGTCGGAAAACAGCCGACCCGCCGCGCCGCCGCGCCGCGTCGACGCCGCAGCCCCGCGACGGGCAGCCGCGACTGGTTAGGAAGAACCGGCCCGTGGCGCAAGGCAAATGCCTGCGACATAAGGCGCAGCAGGCCGGCTCAGCCCGGCTCAGCCCGGCTCGCGACCGAAGAACACCTCCACAGAGACGATCCGGCCGTCCGCGAATCTGAACTGCTCGACATTGCGAAAGCCCCAGCCGGCCTTCGCCCGTCCTTCGTAGAGCACGAAGCAGCCGCCGCTGCCGTCCGGCACCACCGTCTTCAGGTCCTGGACGGCGAAGGTGCCGGCCGCCGGCCAGCAGCGCTCGAAATAGGCGTCACGGCCGATATGGTCGTCGCGCGGCGAGGTGAAGGTGAAATCGGGATGCAGCAGCGCCTCGATGGCGCTGCGGTCGGCGGTGCGGTAGCTGTCGAAGCAGCGGCGCACCAGCGCCTCGGCATGGTCGGGCGACATGACGTCTCTCCTCTCCCGTCAGTCCCGGTCGGGCGCGCCGAGCGGGAAGAGCGGGCGATAGGGCCGCGCCTCGTCGACGGCGCGGGCGAAGGACGGGCGAGCCAGCAGCCGCCGCCGATAGGCGTGGAGATGGGCGAGGCCCGGCGGGATTGGATGGGTCCAGTCGGCGTAGAACAGCGACGGCGCGGCGGCGCAGTCGGCCAGGGTGAAGGCGCCGCCCGTCGCCCATTCGCGATCCGCCATCACGCCGTCGAGCCAGCCATAGGCGGCGTCGAGCATGGCCTTCGCCTCCGCCACGCCGGTGGGATCGCGGTCCGCCGCCGGACGCAGGCTGTCGAACACGACGCGGCTCAGCGGCGTCGCGACATAGTTGTCGAAGACGCGGTCCATCATCCGCGCCTCGATCGCCGCATCGGGATCCGGCGGGATCAACCGCACCGGCCCGGGGTGGTGCAGGGCGAGGTACTCGATGATGGTGCTGGTCTCGAGGATGGTGCGCGCCCCGTCGACCAGGATGGGGAAGCGCCTGATCGGCCACTGGGCGGCGAACTCGGCCCCCACCTCGGGATGCTCGGGCGAGAGCATGCGGACCTCGAAAGGGGTGGCGTTCTCGTAGAGCGCGATCAGCACCTTCTGGCAGAACTGCGAGAACGGGTGGAAATAGAGCTTCAGGGTCATGGCCGCCTCCTCAGATGCTGCGCCGATAGTGCAGGATGACGGCCCCGGTATCGAGCGCCCGGGTCTCGGCCAGGGTGAAGGCGCGCTGCGGCAGGCCGGGTTCGAACAGCCGCTTGCCGTCGCCGAACAGGGTGGGAAGCACCATCAGCCGCAGCTCGTCGACGAGATCGAGAGCGAGGAGGCTGTTGGCGATGCCGGCCCCGCCGAAGCAAGTGACGTCGCCCGGCGCCTCGACCTTCAGCCTCGCCACCGCGCCGGCGAGGTCGTCCCGGACCAGCACGGCGTTCCAGCCGGGATCGCCGGTGAGCGTGCGCGACACCACGGTCTTGGGCAGGCGGTTCATGGTGCCGGCATGGGGCACCTTGGCCGCCGGACTGTCGGGATCGGTCTCGGCCGCGCTCCAGAACCCTTTGTTGAAGACGAAATTGACGCGGCCGTAGACGAGGTGGCCGGCGCGCTCCAGCGCCTGGCCGGCCCAGTGGCGCTCCAGGTCGCCCGACCAGGCCGGCGGCACGAACACCCCGCCCGGGCCCTCGATATAGCCATCGAGGCTGGTGAACATCGCAAGGATCAGCTTGGCCATGGTTCCCTCCCTGGGTTGACTGCTTTCATTTTGAAAGCAGTTGCGTTCTAACCAATCCGATCCTATTTTGCAACTGGTTTTGTTGGAGCCTGCACGATGGACGGCGAGCACCGCTCGGGCTGCCCGATCAACCTGACGCTGGAGATGCTGGGCGATCGCTGGAGCCTGATCGTCATCCGTGACGTCATGTTCGGCAATCGGCGCCATTTCCGCGAGCTGCTGAACCGCTCGGAGGAAGGCATCGCCTCCAACATCCTGGCCGACCGGCTGAAGCGCCTGGTCGAGGCCGGCCTGCTGACCCGTCGGGACGATCCGACCCACAAGCAGAAGGCGATCTACAGCCTGGCCGAGCCGGCGATCCAGCTCGTGCCGCTGCTGGCTGAGATGGGCGCCTGGGGCCGCCGGCACACGCCAGCCTCGGAGGAGCTGTCGATCCGCGCCCAGCTCCTGGAGGAGGGCGGCCCGCCGATGTGGGAGGCCTTCATGGCCGAGCTGCGCAGCCTGCATCTCGGTGCGCCCCCGGCCGGCCCCTCGGTGCTGGCCGGGCTGCAGGCGGCCTACGAGGCGGTGGTGGCGCGCCAGCGCGCCGCGGCCGGCTGAGGGTTGCCGGCCTCAGCCGACTCGCCGCAGCCGTGGGTCGGGGATCGGCACGGCCGCCATCAGGGCGCGGGTATAGGCCTCGGCCGGGTGCTCGAACACGGCGCGGCGGGTGCCGGTCTCGACGATGCGCCCGTGCCGCATGACGGCGACATGGTGGCTCATGCGCTCGATCACCGCCATGTCGTGCGAAATGAAGAGATAGGCGAGGCCCATCGTCTCCTGCAGCTCCAGCATCAGGTCGAGCACCCGGGCCCTGACCGAGACGTCGAGCGCCGCGACGCTCTCGTCGGCGACGATGAGCTTCGGCTCGAGCGCCAGGGCCCGGGCGATGCAGATGCGCTGGCGCTGGCCGCCGGAGAACTCGTGGGGGTAGCGCCCGGCGTGATCGGGCGACAGGCCGACGCGGCGCAGCAGCTCGGCCACCCGGTCCAGCCGCTCGGCCGGGCGGCCGATGCCGTGGATGGCCAGCGGCTCGGCGATGGCGGCGCCGACCGGCATGCGCGGATCGAGCGAGGCATAGGGATCCTGGAAGATCATCTGCGCCGCGCGGCGCACCGGGCGCATCGCGCGCGCCGACAGGCCGGCGATCGGCTGCCCGGCGAGGACCACCTCGCCGGTGAAGGGCACCAGCCCGAGCGCGGCCTTGCCGGTGGTCGACTTGCCGGAGCCGCTCTCGCCCACCAGTCCGAGCGTCTCGCCGGGGCTGACGGTCAGCGACACGTCCTCCACCGCCGGCGGGCCGGCCTTGGCCCGGCCGAACCAGCCGCGGGCGCCGCCGTAATCGACCCTGAGGTTGCGGAGGACGAGCACCGGCTCGGCCGGCGCCGCGGGCCGCGGCGGCGCCTCCCGGCTGGTGATGCGCGGCGGCCCGGCGAGGCCGGTCCGCGCGCCGAGGCGCGGCACCGCGGCGAGGAGGTCGCGCGTATAGGCCTCGCGCGGGCCGAGGAAGATGGCCTCCGCGCTGCCCTGCTCGACGATGCGGCCGCCCTGCATGATGGCGACGCGGTCCGCCATCTCCGCCACCACGCCCATGTCATGGGTGATCAGCACGATCGAGGTGCCGAACGCCTCCTTGAGCTCGCGCATCAGCTTGAGGATCTGCGCCTGCACCGTGACGTCGAGGGCGGTGGTCGGCTCGTCGGCGATCAGCACCTTGGGCCGGCAGGAGAGCGCCATGGCGATCATCACGCGCTGGCGCATGCCGCCGGAGAGCTCGTGCGGGTATTGCGCCAGCCGCCGCCCGGGGTCGGCGATGTGCACGGCGTCGAGCATCTCGCGCGCTTGCCGGGCCGCAGCCGTCGCATCGCCGCCCTGATGGGCCCGGATCGCCTCGATGAGCTGGGCGCCGACGCTCATCACCGGGTTGAGCGAGGTCATCGGCTCCTGGAAGATCATGGCGATCTCGCCGCCGCGCACCTCACGCATGGCGCGGTCGGAAAGGGCGGTGAGCTCGCGCCCGGCGAGCCGGATGCCGCCGCCGGCAATCCGCAGGGCCAGGCGCGGCAGGAGGCGCATGATCGCCAGCGCCGTCACCGACTTGCCGGAGCCGGACTCGCCGGCAAGGCACAGCGTCTCGCCGGGCGCGAGCGCGAAGCTCACCCCTTCCAGAACCCGCCGCAGGCCGGAGGGCGTGCGGGCGTCGATGCTGAGATTGTCGACGGCGAGGACCGGTGTCGTCGGGGTCACGCGAACACGATCCGCGGGAAGTAGAACGACACCACCCAGTTCGGCATGTCGACGATCTCGCTGATGCGCAGGTCCGCGCAGACCGAGCACAGCATATAGGCGTCGACCGGGGCGAGACCATGCTCGGCCGTCAGCAGGTCGACCATGCGCATGACGCTCTCGCGCGCCGCGGTCATCAGGTCCGGACCGATGCCGGTGGTCACCTCGTAGCCGGCCGCGTCGAGATGGCGGGTGACCGGGCCCGGCGTGGTGAAGCGCGGGCTCTTGAGCCTCGCATCCTTGATGAGCTCGATGGTCGCCTCGACGTCCATGCGGCTCTCGATGGCGGTGCCGCAGATCTCGCCGTCGCCCTGGGCGGCATGGGTGTCGCCGATCGAGAACAGCGCGCCGGGCACCTCCACCGGGAGGTAGAGCGTCACGCCCTCGGCGATGTCGCGGATGTCCATGTTGCCGCCCACCCGTCGCGGCGGCACGATGGAATGCAGGCCCGGCTCGGCCGGCGCCACGCCGATCGTGCCGGCGAAGGGCTTCAGCGGCACCTTGCCGCCGGGGCCGTAGAGCGCCGGCGCGAGCGAGGCGGCGTCGTAGGTCCACACATGCAGGGCCGGCTCCGTGAACTGGTCGGCCAGCAGGCCGAAGCCCGGGATGTTGGCGGTCCAGCCGACGCCCGAGGGCACGAAGCGGCGGATGGTCACCTTCAGCGCATCGCCCGGCTCGGCACCCTCGACGAAGACCGGGCCGGTGACCGGGTTGATCCGGCCGAAGTCGAGGGTCTTGACGTCCTCGACGGTCGAGTTCTCGCCGAGCTGTCCGGCGGAGGAGTCCGAGCATTCGAAATGGATGGTCGCGCCGGGCTTGGCGACGAGCGTCGGGGCGAAGTCGCGATTCCAGCCGAAATGGTGCTTCGCGCGATGGATGGTGTGGTCACAGGCCACGCACATGGGGGGCTCCTCGGAGTGTTGAATTTGCTGTCGGCCTGGTCTGCTTAGACGGGGGCGCCGCCCTCGGTGTGCGTGAGGCGAATCCGGACGCCCCATCCGCGACGTCATGGCCGGGCTTGACCCGGCCATCCACGCGAACAGGACGCCGGCAGGTGTGTTAGCGACCGCGGTCAGCGCTCTTTCCTTGGCTGCCTGAGTTCGCGTGGATGGGCGGAACGAGTCCGCCCATGACGGTGGCGGATGGCGCGACCGTCGTCGTCCTTGCCGCCACCGGCCCGCCATGGCCAGGTGCGAGCCCGGCCATGACGTCGAGGTTCGGAGGCAGAACGACGTCCCCTCACTGCTTCACGTAGATCGCCTCGTAGTTGATCACCCGGGTCGGATCGACATAGACCTCGTTCGGCCCGCCCATGCGCTTGGCGCGGGCGACGACGCGGCGCTCGTTGAAGACCGGGATCCACGGCGCGTCCTTCGTCTGGATGTCGGTGAAGATCTCAGCCCAGACGGCGGCGCGCTCGGCCGCCTTGGCCGGGACCGGCATGGCGTCGGCGGCGACGGCGCGGGGCTCGATCTCCTTGTTGCAGTACCAGGACCAGTTCCAGCCGCCCGCCACCGCGCTGCCGCAGGCCAGGATCGGCCCGTAGAAGTCGGAGGGGTCGGGGAAGTCGGCGATCCAGCCCAGGCCCCCCGACCAGACCATCGGCGCCTGGCCCTGGGTGCCGCCGGCGGCGATGACGTTGGGATTGGCCAGCGCCTTGATCTCGACCTTGACGCCGACGGCCGCGAGGTCCTGCTGGATCGCCTGGGCGATGCGCGGCTGCGGGTCGGTGTTGGAGGTGTAGAGCTCGGTGGAGAAGCCGTCGGGCAGGCCGGCCTCGGCCAGCAGCGCCTTGGCCTTGGCGGGGTCGTAGGGGTAGCCGGCATAGGCCTTGTCGTAGCCGGGCATCCCGGGCGGCAGCACCTGCGTCGCCGGCGTGGCGCGGCCGTTGACGATGCGCACGATCCGCTCCTTGTTGATCGCCATGTTGAGGGCCTGGCGGACCTTGGCGTTGTCGAGCGGCTTCACCTGGGTGTTGAGGGTGACGTAGCTGGTTTCGAGCTGCGGCTGGTCGACCACCATGTCGGCGACGTCGGGCGAGTTCTTCATTTCCAGGAACTTGGCCGGCGGGATGCCGTCGCCGGCGATGTCGGCCTCGCCCTTCTGCAGGCGCAGCAGCGCCACCAGCGGCTCCTGGCCGACCTCGACGGTGAACTTGTCGATCTTCGGCCGGTCCTTGATGAAATAATCGGGGTTGCGCTCGAACACCAGGCGCTGGCCGATCACCCATTCCTTCAGCGTGAAGGCGCCGGAGCCGACCGGCTTCTTGCCGAAATCGGCGCCTTCGGCCTCGGCCACCTCCTTGGGCACCACCGAGGCGAAGTTGAGCGCCAGCACGTTGAGGAAGGTTGCGTCGGGCTGCGTCAGCTCGAAGCGCACGGTGTGGTCGTCGACCACGGTGATGCCGTCCATGGCCTGCGCCGTGCCGGCGACGACCTTGTCGGCCCCGACGATCGAGTGGAAGAAGCCGGCGCCCGGGCCCTGCGTCTTCGGGTTGACCGCCCGCTCGATCGAATATTTGACGTCGGCCGCGACGACCTCCCGCCCGTTGGTGAACTTCACGCCGGGATGGAGCTTGAACGTGTAGGTCTTGCCGTCCGGGGAGACCTCGTAGGACTCGGCGAGGGAGGGGGCCAGCTCGGTGGTGCCGGGCTTGTAGTCGACCAGGCGCACGAACAGGGCGTTGATCATCGACCAGTTCTGCCAGTCATAGCCGATGGCCGGGTCGAGCGTGGCGATGTCGTCCTTGTAGGTGACGACGATGGCCGCGCCCGGCGCGGGCGTGTCCGCCCGGGCCGGCAGCGCGGCGCCGGCGAGCGCGAGCGCCAGCGCGGTCGAGGCCAGCAGGGCTTTCGGCGCGGAGGTCCAGCCCCCACGGGGCGGCAGACGCTTCCAGGTCGGCATGTCTTTTCTCCTCTCGGTGGATGGTTCAGCGGGCGCGGATGCGCGGATCGACGAGCGGGGCGACGAGGTCGGCGACGAGATTGCCGAGGACGATGGCCAGCGCCGAGACCAGCGTCACGCCCATGATGATCGGAATGTCGACCTGCTGGATCGCCTGCCAGGCGAGCTGGCCGATGCCGGGCCAGCCATAGACCGCCTCGACCACCACGACGCCGCCCATGAACTGGCCGATGTCGATGCCGATCATGGCGATGATCGGCAGGAGGGCGTTGGGCAGGGCGTGGCGCAGCACGACCCGGGGCGCCGACAGGCCCTTGGCGTTGGCGGTGCGGATATAGTCCTGGGCGAGCACGTCGATCATGGCCGAGCGGACCATGCGGGCATACCAGCCGGCGCCGAGCACGCCGAGGGTCAGGGCCGGCAGCACCACGTGGGCCGGCGTGCCGAAGCCGCTCATCGGAAACCAGCCGAGCGTCGCGGCGAAGACATAGAGCAGGAGCAGCGCCACCACGAATTGCGGGGCGGAGACGCCGACGAAGGACAGCATCATCACGGCGCGGTCGATCGGTCCGTCGCGGCGCACCGCCGCGATCACGCCGAAGACCAGGCCGAGCGCCACCTCCACCGCGATGCCGGCGGCCATCAGGATCAGCGTCGCCGGCAGCCGGGCCGCGATCAGGGCCGCGACCTCGGTCTTCTGGGTGTAGGAGCGGCCGAGGTCGCCCTGCGCCAGGCCCGCGAGGTAGTGCCAGAACTGCAGGGGCAGCGGCAGGTCGAGCCCGAGCTCGTGGCGAACATTGGCGACGGTCTGCGGCGTGGCGCTGCGGCCGGCGATCAGCACCGCCGGATCGGCCGGCAGCGCATAGAGCAGGAGGAAGGTGATCGCCGCCACGCCGAGCAGGATCAGGACCGACTGGGCCAGCCGGCGGGCGAGGAGCGCTGCCATCAGCCCCTCCCGCGCTGGGTCGGGTCGAGCAGGTCGCGCAGCGCGTCCCCGACCAGGTTGAAGGCGAGCGCGGTCAGGAGGATCAGCGCGCCGGGGAAGAACACCAGCCAGGGCGCCGACTGGAAATAGCTCTGGCTCTCGAAGATGATGTTGCCCCAGGAGGGCTGCGGCGGCTGCACGCCGATGCCGAGGAAGGACAGCGTCGCCTCGAGCAGCACGGTGGTGGCGATGCCGAGCGTGCCCCAGACGATGGCGGTCGGCACGAGGTGCGGCGCGATGTGCCGCAGGAGGATGCGGCCATGGCCGGCGCCCAGCGCCCGCTCGGCCAGGATGAAGTCGCGCTCCACCAGGCCGCGCGTCTCGGTATAGGCGATGCGCGCCACCTGCACCCAGTTTACCAGGGCGATGACCAGCGCCACGATCCACAGGCTCGGCCGCAGCAGCGCGGCGAGCACGATGGCGAGCAGCAGCGCGGGAAAGGCCATCATCAGGTCGGTGAAGCGCATCAGGAGATTGCCGACGAGGCCGGAGAAATAGCCCGCGAGGATGCCGACCACGAGGCCGATCAGCACCGCCGTGCCGTTGGCGACGAGGCCGATGACCAGCGAGGTGCGGGCGCCGAACAGGAGACGGGACAGGAGGTCTCGGCCGAGCGTGTCGGTGCCGAGCGGGAACTGCGCCGAGGGCGGCAGCGGCGAGCCCTCCAGCGACAGGCCGTCGAACATCTGGTTGTCCGGGGCATAGGGCGCGAGCAGGGGGGCGAGGAGCGCCGCGAGCACCACCAGGGCGATGACGGCGAGGCCGAAGGCCAGGGACGGCCGGCGCCACAGCACGGCGAGGCGCGCCATCATCCCGCCTCCGGCAGCGGCAGCTGGCCGGCGACGATGCCGGCCGCCACGTGCTCCAGGGTCATGCGCCGGCGCATGGCGGTCCGGCGCAGGCAGCGATAGGCCGCATCCTCGTCGAGGCCCTGCGCCGCCATGATCGCCTTCACGGCGCCGTGCACCACCGGCCGCAGCCGCAGCCGCTCCTCGAGGATGGCGGCGCGCCGGCGCGCGGCCTGGCGCTCGGCATGGATGCTGGCCGCCAGCACCAGGGCAGGATAGACGGCCGAGGCCACCACCGGCTTGGCGATGAAGGCGCCGGCGCCCTGGTCGATCGCCCAGGCGATGCGGCCGGGTGCTTCCGAGCCGAGCAGGGCGACGACCGGCGCCGGCGCCTCGCCCGGCTGCCACGGCAGCAGCCCATCCCAGCCCTGGTCGGCGTCGACCAGCACCAGGTCGAAGGCGGCATGGCGCCGGAGCGGCGTCCAGCGCACGTCCGCCTCGATGCCGAGCAGGGCGAGCTGGCGCACCAGGCGCTCCACGCCATCGTCCGGGCGATGCAGGACCGCGGCGCGCCAGCCGGCGAAGGACGGGGTGGCGCTCACGAGACCACCCTCAGATGCGGGGCGGCGCGGGCCGGGCGGCTGCCGCTGAGATAGGGATCGGCGGCAATGGCCGGGCGGGAGGCGATGATGTCGAAGCCGCCGTCGTCGTTGATGCGCCCGAGGTGGAATGGCAGCGCTGCATGGTTGGTGCGCGCATCGATGCGCAGCAGGCCCTGCACCGTGGCATGCGGGGCGCGGGTGATGGCGCCGCGCACCGCCACCGGATCGTCGTCGCCGAGCTGCACGATCGCCTCGACGCAGAGCCGCACCGCGGTATAGGCGCCGGCGAAGAAGCTGGAGATCTGGCGCTGCCCGCCCCAGCGCCGGGCGACCGCCGCCTTGAAGGCGAGGTTCTCCGGCGTCGCCAGGCTGCCGAAATAGCATGCTGTCGCGAGATGGCCGGTGGCGACGCCGGGGCCGATCTCGCCAAGCTCGCATTCCGTGAGGTCGCAGCTGACGATCGGGCAGGCCTCGGGCCGGAAGGCAGCATCGCGCGCGGCGAGCGCCTGCATCGCCGCGAAGAAGGCGTAGCTCGCGGGCCCGATCAGGTTGTTGAGAATGAAATCCGGGCGCCGGCGCTCGATGTCGGCGACGAGCCGCGCCACGTCGGTCTCCTCCAGCGGCAGGCAGCGCTCGCCGAGGACCTCGCCGCCGGCTGCCAGGAGCAGCTCGCGGGCGAGGCGGTTCATCTCCCAGCCCCAGACATAGTTGGCGCCGGCGAGGTAGGCGCGTCCGCCGTGGCGCGGCACGAGGTGCTCGAACAGCGGCAGCAGGTGCTGGTTCGGGCAGGCGCCGGTGTAGATGACGCTCTCGTTGGCCTCGAAGCCTTCATAGGGGCACATGTACCACAAAAGCCCGTCGTGCTTCTCCACCAGGGGCAGCAGGTCCTTGCGGGCGGCCGAGGTGATCGTGCCGATGATGTGGCGGCAGCCCTGCTCGCGCAGCATGGCGCGGGCGAGCTCGATATAGCGCGCCGGCTCGCCCGCCGGGTCGGCGAAGACCGGCTCGACCGCGACGCCCGCCGCCGTCAGCTCCTCCATGGCGAATTCGGCGCCGTCGCGGCAGTCCCGGCCGATGGCCCCGTAGGGACCCCGGGTCGAATAGAGAATGCCGATGCGGGCGGCGCTCATGAGCCCTCGAAACGCAAAAACCCCACGACGCCGCTCCGCCTGAGGCGGTGCATCGTGGGGCGCTGTTGCCCTCAGGAGCGTCTCGCGGCTTCAGCCACGAGACGCTCCTTCAATTTAAAAGCATAAGCAGGTTGGAGAGAACCTGCTGGGCCTGGCGGCCGATGTCAGAGACGAGCGGGCATGATCCATGCCCATTCCATGGGCATGATTAGAGCACGAGCACGCCCGGGGCTGTCAATGGCTTTTTGCGCTGCGGCGCACCGGGGGTCAGGGCGCGGGCAGGACCTCCCTGGTGCGCCCGACCAGTCGGTAGACCAGGAGGCCCAGCCATTCATGCGCGGCGGTGTCGGTCATGGTCAGGCCGGCGGCCGCCGAGGTGACCGGGCGGCGCAGGTCGGCCGGCCGGGTGCGGTAGTCGACGGGATAGGGTAGGACCGGGAACTTCACCGCGCGGAACGAGGCGACGGCCCGGGGCATGGCATAGGCCGAGGTGACCAGCAGCCAGGTCTCGCCGGCCTTGGGCTTGGCCGCGGCGAGGCTCTCGACGGCGTTCTCCCAGGTCGTGCGCGAGCGCTCCTCCACCTCGATCCGCGCCGCGGGAATGCCCAGGACGACGAGCAGGCGGCGGACGGTCTCCGATTCGCTGAGGCCCTGGGCGGACGGGGTGATGCCGCCGGACAGGATGATGCGCGCATTGGGATAGCGCCGCGCCAGCGCCGCGGTGGCGTAGATCCGTTCCGAATCGTCGTTGAGCGCCACGCTGTTGCGGTCGGCGGTGATATGGGTGTCGACGGCGCCGCCGAGCATGACGACGCCCGTGACCTCGCCCGGCAGGGTCGGCACCGGAAACCGGTCCTCCAGCGGCATCAGCACGGCCGGGCCGAGCGGCGTCCAGCCGGCGAGGACCAGCGCCGTGGCGGCAAGGCCGAGCAACCAGGCCGCGCCACGCCGGCGCCCGAGCACCAGGGCGAAGAGCCCGAGCACGGCGAGGAAGACGATCAGGTTGGAGGGCTGGAGGGCCGCTTCCACCAGTTTCGACGCGAAGAAAAGCATGCGGGCGTCCTGTGGGAGAGCCACACCCTAGACGGGATTCGTGAAAGCCGTCCTCAAGGCGCTCGGAAAACCTCCTCAGCGCCGCCCTACCGCATGGTGGCGCCTGTCCTTGATCGCGGCGATGGCCGCTTCCCGGATGCGAAGGACGAATGCTTTCGAGTAGGAATAGCGGATGACGAGGCCCGATTGTGGCTCAATCATCCTTTCCGCCATCCAGCGGTGCCGACAGGCCCTGGACATAGTCGTCCGCTTCCCCGGCCAGGAGGTCATCGGCATGAACGGCGCGCTGGACGCCGCGCCCCTTCAATCGGTCGTAGTCCTCCGCCGTGAGCAGGACGAATTTGCGCTTGCCCCGGCTGGTGATGTCCACCGGCCCGCGGAAGGCCGCCTCGGTCACTTCGCCCGATTTGTTGCCGAGGTCGGTCAGGGTATAGGTCTTCATGGCCGGGTGCCCTCAATGTCCCTGAATTAGCTGAAATGGCTAATTCAGGCAAGTGTTTTCACGGCTTGCCGGCGGTCCCGGCGGTTTGCCCGGCGCGGCCTCCGTGCTATCGACCGCCGACCTTCCACACGGCCCGAGGCGTCTTGGCATCCCTGTTCGATCTTCTTCGTCTGACGCGGGCCGGCTGGATGCTGGCGCGCGAAGGCGCTCTCGGCCTCGCCGAGGTGGCGGAGCTGCCCGGCCCGGCGCGCCTCGCCATCCGGCTCGGCCGCGTCATCGAGCGGCGCGGCGTCTCCGGCGGCAAGGGGCTGGCGCGGGCGTTGACCCGCCTCGGCCCGTCCTGGGTCAAGCTCGGACAGTTCCTGGCGACGCGCCCGGACGTGGTCGGCATCGCCGTCGCGCGCGACCTGGAGACGTTGCAGGACCGCATGGCGCCCTTCCCCCAGGAGGTGGCGGTCGCCGAGATCGAGAAGGCGCTGGGCGGGCCGCTCGCCAGCTTGTTCGCCGAGCTGTCGACGCCCGTGGCCGCCGCCTCGGTGGCGCAGGTGCACAAGGCGACGGTCCGCGACGAGGCCGGCGAACGTTTCGTCGCCGTCAAGGTGCTGCGCCCGGGCATCGCGCGGCGCTTCCGCCGCGACCTCTCCACCTTCTACTTCGCCGCCCGGATGATCGAGCGGCTCGACCCGCGCTCGCGGCGGCTGCGGCCGGTGGAGGTGGTCGACACCCTGGCGCGCACCACCGCCTTCGAGATGGACTTCCGGCTCGAGGCGGCGGCGCTGTCGGAGATGGCGGAGAACATCACCGCCGACCCGGACTTCCGCATCCCGGCGCCCGACTGGAACCGCACCGCCCGCACCGTGCTGACGCTGGAATGGATCGATGGCCGGCCGCTCTCCGACGTGCCCGGCCTGGCCGCCGCCGGCCTCGACCTCAAGGACCTCGGGCGCATCATCATCCAGTCCTTCCTGCGCCACGCCATCCGCGACGGCTTCTTCCATGCCGACATGCACCAGGGCAACCTGATGATCGACGCCGAGGGCAAGCTCGTCGCCGTCGACTTCGGCATCATGGGCCGGGCCGGGCTGAAGGAGCGCCGCTTCCTGGCCGAGATCCTGCACGGCTTCATCACCCGCAATTACCGGCGCGTCGCGGAGGTGCATTTCGAAGCCGGCTATGTTCCCGGCACCTATTCCGTCGACGACTTCGCCCAGGCCATCCGCGCCATCGGCGAGCCGATCCACCAGAAGCGCGCCGACGAGATCTCGATGGCCAAGCTCCTGACGCTCCTGTTCGAGGTCACCGAGCTGTTCGACATGAAGACGCGGCCCGAGCTGATCCTGCTGCAGAAGACCATGGTGGTGGTGGAAGGCGTCGCCCGCACCCTCGACCCCAAGCTCGACATGTGGTCGACCGCCGATCCGGTGGTGCGCGAATGGATCGAGCGCCATCTCGGGCCGGCCGGCAGGCTGGGCGACCTCGGTACCGGCACGATGCAGGCGGCCAAGGCCTTCTCCGGCCTGCCGGCGCTCCTCGCCCGGACCCAGGGCCTGGCCGAGCGGTTGGAGAGCGCAGCCGAGCGCGGCTTCACCCTCGACCCTGCGAGCGTCGAGGCGATCGGCCGCGCCGAGGCCCGCCGGGCGCGCTGGGGCAACCGGGCGCTCTGGGTGATCGCCGCCGCGCTGGTGGTTCTGGCCTGGCGCCTCGCCTGACCTGCGCCCTCAGCCGCGGGCGGGTTTTGCCGTCGGCGGCTGATGCAGGGCGGTCAGCTCGACATGGTGCTGGCCCGCGGCGAGGCCGAACGCCGCCTCCGCGGCCGCGGCGAGCTCGGGGAGATAGGATTCGAGCCGGCGCCGCGCCACGGCGCGCATCGCCTCGGGCAGGTCGGCCGGGCGGCCCGCCGTGCCCAGCCGGCGCAGCTCGGCCGGGCTGCAGCCGAAGCGGCGGCGGAAGCGATGGAAGAACACCGAGGGGTTGCCGACGCCCCGCTCGTCCATGATGCGCCCGAGCGGCGCCGATGTGGTCAGGAGGTCCTCGACCACGCCGTCGATCCGGACGTTCTGGGCATAGTCGCGGAAGCTGAGCCCGGTATGGGCCCGGAACAGCCGCGAGAGATGGCTGAGGCTGACATGCTCGGCCCGCGCGATCTCGCCCAGCGCCGGCGCGCGCCCGGGGCGGGCGAGGCCGTGCATGATGCGCAGGATGCGCTCGCGGCTCTCGGCCCGCACCGGGCCGCCGGAATGCGCGATCGGGTCGAAGGGCAGCATCCGGTAGATGTAGCAGCTCAGGGCGGTGGCCATGGTCGCGCGCACCAGCGCATCCTCCGGCCGGCGCGTGTCGTGCAGGATCATCCGGGCGATGAAGGCCTTCATCGGCAGCACGACCTTCCGGAACGGCTTGCCGTGCAGGAAGCTCTTGCAGCGATAGGCCCGCTCGGCGAAGCCCGGCAGGCCGAGGCGCTGGACATGCTCGGCGTCGAGATGGACGCCCGCGATCAGCGTGTCGTCCGAGAGCGACATCGAATTGTGCGGCACGTCGGCGTTGATGATCATCAGGTCGTCCGCATGCATGAGGCAGACGCGCCCGTCCACCACCAGCCGGGCCGTGCCTTGCAGCACGAACAGGATCTCCATCTCGCGGTGCCAGTGGAAGGGGATGTCGCGGGCGCCGTGCAGGAACGGCTTCGAGCGGGAGGCGCCGTCGAGGTCGAGCGTCTGGAAGCCATAGCCCGGGCTGCCTCCGCCGCCGTCGAATTCCGCCGAGCCCAACCTGGCGTCCATTCGTCCCTCCCGGCCGAATATCAAAAAGTGACGTTCCGAATGCACGAATACCGCATCTAGCGAGGGGCCTGGAAACAGGCTAGCGTCGCCTCAGTCTCCCGGTGGTCAGAAGGTCTATCTTCAATGACTTCGATAACCGAGGCGCGTATGAGTTGTATAACAGCGTCTGACAAAGATTGAAACAGGCAATCGTCAAGGATTGTCGGCCGATCCAGGGGTGCTCTCCGTGTGGGATATAGACGATAGCGACTTCAAGTCTCTTGTCGGAGAGATGACGTTTGCGGAGAAGATCTCATTGCTCTCCGGAAACGGCCTATGGAGGACCGCGGCCAACTATCGCCTGAATATCCCGGAAATCGTCATGACCGACGGGACCTACGGTGTGCGCTACTCCATCGAGCAGATCGAGGGGATCAACGACGATCGTACCAACCTCGAGCAATTCCTGGCGGTGGTGAACCGCCGCGCCGACCACACCGTGGCCACCGAGTTCGGCTCGACCAAGCCGGCGACCTGCTTTCCCAACGGCTCGTCCTTCGCCTGCGCCTGGGACGTCGACCTCGCCCACAGGCTGGGCGCGGCGCTGGCGGGGGAATGCCAGGCCTTCGGCGTCAACCTGCTGCTCGGGCCCGGCATCAACATCCGCCGCACCCCGCTCGCCGGCCGCGCTTACGAATATTATGCCGAGGACCCGCTCCTGACCGGCGAGATCGCCGCCGGCGTCATCAACGGGCTGCAGGACGGCGGCGTCGGCGCCTCGCTCAAGCATTTCGCCTGCAACAATTCCGAGGTGCAGCGCACGACCATGAGCTCGGAGGTCGACGAGCGGGCGCTGCGCGAGATCTACCTGGCGGGCTTCGAGCGGGCGATCGCCAAGAGCCGGCCCTGGACGGTGATGAGCTCCTACAACCGCCTCAACGGCGTCCAGGCGGCGGAGAACCACTGGCTTCTCACCAAGGTGCTGCGCGAGGACTGGCACTATGACGGCGTGGTCGTGTCCGACTGGCACGGCATCAAGGATCGTCCGGCTTCGCTCCTCGCCGGCAACGATCTCGACATGCCCGAGAGCGCCGCGCGCAAGCGCCAGCTCGCCGAGGCGGTCGAGGCCGGTCGGGTGCCGATGGCGGCGCTCGACCGCTCCTGTGCCCGCGTCCTCGGTCTGGTCCGGCGCGCCAAGGCGGGAGAGATCGCCGATGCGAGCTGCGACTTCGCCGCGCATCATGCGCTGGCGCGGGCGATGGCGGCCGACTCGATCGTCCTGCTCAGGAACGAGAACGGGGCGCTGCCGCTGAAGCCCGGCCTCGTCAGCATCGCCGTGGTCGGCGACGGCGCGATCGAGCCGGTGATCCAGGGCTCGGGCTGCGCCACCACCTCCCCGACCTTCGTCGACCGTCCGCTCGACGAGATCCGGGTCCTGGCCGGACCCGGCACCCGCGTCGACCATTTCCCGGTGCAGGGCGCCGATGCGGCGGCCACGGCCGCGCTCGCCGGGCAGGCGGTCGCCGGCAGCGCCGGAGCCGACGCCGTCATCGTCTTCGCCAACACCGAATACGGCTATGACGGCGAGGGCTCGGACCGGACCCATCTCAACCTCGCCCCCGGTCAGGACGCGCTGATCGCGTCGATCGCCCGCGCCAACCCGAACACGATCGTGGTGCTGGCCTCGCCGGACGCGGTGGAGATGCCGTGGCTCGCCGAGGTCGGCGGCGTGCTCGCCACCTTCTTCGCCGGCCAGGGCATGGGCGGGGCGGTGGCCGCGATCCTGTTCGGGCGGCACAACCCCTGCGGCAAGCTCACCGTGACCTTCCCGGCCCGGCTGGAGGACACGCCCGCCTTCCTGCACTATCCCGGCGAGAACGACCGGCACGCCTATGCCGAGGGCCTGTTCGTCGGCTACCGCTATTATGACCGCCGGCGCATCGCCCCGCTGTTCCCCTTCGGCTTCGGGCTGAGCTATGCCAGGTTCGCCTATGCCGGCCTGGAGCTCGACCGCGCCAGCCTCGACGAGGCCGACACGCTCACCGTCCGCTTTTCCCTGACCAATACGGGGACGATGGCCGGCAAGGAGATCTGCCAGGTCTATGGCCGGCCGATCAGGCCGCGCCTCGCCCGGCCGGAGCGCGAGCTCAAGGGCTTCGCCAAGGTCGAGCTGCAGCCCGGCGAGACGAAGACGGTGGAGATCGCCGTCAGCGCCCGGGACCTGCGCTATTTCGATCCGGAGCATCGGCGCTGGCTGCTCGACGGTGGTCCGTTCGGCATCGAGGTCGGGGCCTCCTCGCGCGACATCCGCCTCGCCGGCGAGGTCGTCTGCGCGTCGCCGCGCCTGCCGGCCCGCCGGCTCAGCGTCGAGAGCCCGCCCTTCATGATCCTGGAGGATCCGGTCGGGCGCGGGACGCTGCATGCCTTCTTCCGCAAGCGCCTCGGCCTGGACGAGGCCGGCGCCGACCAGCTCATCGCCTATTGCAGCTCGTCCTTCCTCGGCATCCACAACACCATCTCCTGGTTCGCCGGGGAGACGATCCCGCGCGGCGAGATCGAGGCGGTGATCGACGCCATCAACGAGGCGAACGGCTGGACCGTCCGGCCCGACGCGGCCGCCTGAACCGGCGGAGAGAAGCCCGGCCCCGCAGGCCCGCGCGGGGAGGGGCGGCAGACAAGA
This sequence comes from Labrys wisconsinensis, assembly GCF_030814995.1. Lineage (GTDB taxonomy): Bacteria > Pseudomonadota > Alphaproteobacteria > Rhizobiales > Labraceae > Labrys > Labrys wisconsinensis. Next base: position 395,450 of record NZ_JAUSVX010000005.1, read on the forward strand.
AGAACGGGCAACCAGACGGAGAGCGAACGATGGACGAGATGCATCGCATGCCATGGGGTGCCACGACACGCCGCAGCTTCATCCGCGGCGCCGCCGCGGCCATGGCCGTCACGGCGCTGCCGCGCCGCGTCGCGGCCGCCGGCCGTACCCTGGTCGTGGCCAACTGGAAGGGCTACGGCTCCGACCTCGACTGGGCGATCGCCGACTTCAAGGCCAAGACCGGCGCCGAGGTGACGCATCAATATTTCGGCTCGGAGCAGGAACTGCTGCAGCTCCTCGCCAATGGCGGCGTCGGGCAGGTCGACGTCGCCCTGCCCAACCTCATGTACATCAAGCCGGCGATCGACCAGGGGCTGGTCCAGCCGCTGGATACCGCCAGGATCCCGAGCTACGGCAAGGTCAGCCCCGCCTTGCGCCAGGCGGTCGCGGCCGCCGACGGCAAGGTCTATTCCGTGCCCTTCGTCTGGGGCACCAACGATCTCTTCTACAACGCCAGCGCGATCGCCGAGAAGCTCGACAGCTGGAAGGCCCTCTGGGACCCCAAGTACAAGGGACAGATCGCCTGGGTCGACGATCCCACCGCGGCGGTGTTCATCGCGGCCCTGGCGTTGGGGCAGGACCCCTACAACCCCAATCTCGACGACGTGCGCAAGGCGCTGATCGACCTCAAGGCCAACATGAAGCTGATCTACGGATCGGCGGACGACGTCATCAAGTCCTATCTCAACAAGTCGGTGACGGCCGGGCAGATCTGGTCCGACACCGCGCTCAAGATCCGCGTCCAGGACGCCAGCATCGTCTCGCTCGCCCCCAAGGAGGGCAGCATCGGCTGGCTCGACAATTGGGCGATCGTCAAGGATGCGCCCAACCCCGACCTCGCCTATGCGTGGATCGAGTTCATGACCAGCCCGGCTTTCCAGGTGCGCTGGGCCACGGACCCGGACGGCGGCTCGCCGGTGCCCTCCAACGCCGACAGCATCGCCGGGCTCGACGCCAAGACGCGCGAGCGCCTCGATGCGCGGCCCGAGCGGCTCGACCATGCCGTGATGCAGAAGGATGTGCCGCAGGACAAGCTGACGGACTGGCTGGAGCTGTGGCAGACCGTCAAGGCGAGCTGACGCGGGGAGGCGGGCGATGAGCATGACCCTGCCGCATCCCGGGACGGCGCGCCGGCTCGGCCTTGCCCGGCTCCGGCCGGCGCCTGCCGCGATGCATGTCGCGGCCGCGCCTGCCATCCTGCTGCTGGTGCTGATGGTGCTGGCGCCGATGGCGATGCTGGCGGTCCAGAGCTTCTCCGGACCGGGCGAGGCCTTCCCCTCGCTGGCCACGGTCTCGCGGCTGTTCCGGACCGACCTCTACGGGCGCGTCCTCGCCAAGTCGATCCTGTTCTCGCTCGAGGTGACGGCGGTCACCATCGCCGTCGGCTGGCCGGCGGCCTGGGCGCTGGCGCGCCATGTGCCGACGCGCTGGCAGCCGGTGATCCTCGCCTCGCTGATCGTGCCGTTCCTCACCTCCTACCTCCTCCTGATCTACGGCATGCTGGTGCTGCTCGCCCCGGGCGGCCCGGTGGCGTGGCTGTCGCAGGCGCTCGGGTTCGGCGAGGCCGGCGCGGCGCTGCTCTATTCGCCGGCCGCCACCTTCCTGATGCTGGTGAACGAGAGCCTCGGCTTCGTCATCATCGTGCTCTACGTCGCGGCCCAGGGCGTGCGCGAGGACCAGATCGAGGCGGTGCAGAGCCTCGGCGGCCGACGCTGGCAGGTGTTCCGGCACGCGGTCTGGCCGGCCTCGCAGCCGAGCCTGGTGACGGCCGCCATCCTCACCTTCGTGCCGACCGCGGGCATCTTCGCCGAATCCCAGATCCTGGGCGGACCCGGCAACCAGCTGATCGGCAACGTCATCAGCGACCAGATCGCCGTGATGGGCGACATGCGGTTCGGGGCGGCGCTGTCGCTGATGCTGCTGGTCTCGATCGCGGCGGTCGCCGCGGCCATCCTCGCCGTGCCGGCGGCATGGCGCATCGGCAGGGCGGCGATCCGGAGAGCCCTGCCATGATCGGAACGCGCCGCCGCACCCGCCTGACGCCCTGGCTGCTGCGCCTGTGGCTCGGCCTGGTGCTGATGTTCAGCTTTGCCCCGCTCTTGGCGGTGGCGGTGCTGTCGTTCAACCGTTCGCGCTACGGCACGCTGCCTTTCGAGTTCACGCTCTCCTGGTACGATCAGCTCTTCGCCGAGCGCGATCTCCTGCGCTCCACCCTCTGGAACCTGGAGCTCTCGGCGGCGGTCGGCCTGGCGGCGGCGCTGCTCGGCCCGCCGCTGGCGATCTGGCTGCGCCGGGCGCCGCGCTGGGCCAGCCTGCCGATCCGGGCCAGCCTGCTCGGCGCCATCACCGTGCCCTGGCTGCTGCTCGCCGTCGGCATGCTCCTGGTGCTGCGCCAGATCGGCATCGGCCGCAGCATCGTCTCGATGTTCCTGGCGTGCCTGGCGGTGTCGCTGCCCTATGTCGTGCTGCTGGTCCAGGCGCGCCTGGCGGCGCTCGATCCGGCGATCGAGCAGGCGGCGCAGTCGCTCGGCGCCCCGCCGCTCGCCGTGTTCCTGCGCGTCACCCTGCCGCTGATCGCCTCCGCCGTCGGCGCCGGCGGCTTCATGGCGTTCATCACCTGCTTCAACAACTTCATCGTCCAGTACTTCATGGCCCCGATCGGGTTCCGGACGCTGCCGCTGGAGATCTATACGATGGTCAAGATGGGCTACAAGCCGGACATCAACGCGCTCGGCACCATCCTGGTCGCCGCTTCGATCCTCCTCGTCGTGCTGCTGCAGCGTCTCACCGGCAATGCCGGGCGGGTGCTGACGATGACGGCGACCGACGGATCCGGAAAGGCTTGAGACATGGCCGACATCACCCTCACGCGCCTCTCCAAGGCCTATGGTCCGCTGACCGTCCTCGATGCGGTGAGCCTCGCGGTGCCGGACGGCTGCTTCTGCGCTCTTCTCGGGCCGTCCGGCTCGGGCAAGACCAGCCTGCTGCGCGCCATTGCCGGCTTCGTCGAGCCCGATGCCGGCACGGTGGCGATCGGCGGGCGCGACGTCACCGCGATGCCGCCCTACCAGCGCGACGTCGGCATCGTGTTCCAGAGCTACGCGCTGTTCCCGCATCTCAGCGTGTTCGACAATGTCGCCTTCGGCCTGAGGATGCGGCGGCTCGGGGCCGAGGAGATCGCCGGGCGGGTCGGCCGCATGCTGGCGCTGGTCGGCATGGAGGCGCTGGCGCAGCGCAAGCCGGCGCAGCTCTCCGGCGGCCAGCAGCAGCGCGTCGCCCTCGCGCGCGCCCTGGTGATCCGGCCCAAGGTGCTGCTGCTCGACGAGCCGCTGAGCGCGCTCGACCGCAAGATCCGCGAGGAGATGCGCGACGAGATCAAGCGGCTGCACCGCGAGACCGGCATCACCACCATCATGGTCACCCACGACCAGGAGGAGGCGATCGACCTCGCCGACGAGCTGGTGCTGATGCACGACGGCGCCATCCACCAGCGCGGCGCGCCTGATGAGATCTACCACCATCCCGCCAGCCGCTTCGTGGCGGATTTCATGGGCGGGCGCCCGCTGCCGCCGGGCGTGCTGGAGCAGCGCGCCGGCATGCCGCTGCTGCGGATCGAGGGGCTGGAGATCGCGCTCGCCGGGTCGCCGCCGGCCGTGTCCGGCGCGGCCGTGCAGGCGGTGGTGCAGCCCGAATATGTCCGCGTCCGGGCCATGCCGAAGGGCGAGCCCGGCACGGGGCTCGTCGGCCGGGTGCGGGCGGTGAGCGTCTTCGGCGCGGTGGCGCGCGCCGATGTGGACGTCGCCGGCGTGGTGCTGCCGGCGCTGATGTTCTCGGGCGATGTCCGGGCCATCGCGGTCGACGACCTCGTCGCCGTCGCGATCGATCCGGCCGGCATCCACTGCTTCGCCTGAGCGGCATCTTCATGCCATCGGCCTCGTCTTCGACGGGTGCCGAGCTGGCGGCGCCGAGGCCCTGCATGGGCCCGGCCATCGCGATCAGGCGAAGATCTCGCCGATGCGGCCCGCGCCGCGGCCCTTGGGCGAGAGGCCGAAGCGGTTGGCGCCGGGCGTGCCGTCGAGGATGCCGAGCTCGACGAAGCTCCACAGGCTGGCGAGAATGCCGACAAAGGGGATCGCGCCGAGAAGGCCCCAGAGGAGAAGCCACCAGCCCGACTTGTCGCGGTCGTGGCAGCGCTTGACGCCGATCGCCAGGGACGGCCAGAGCGTCAGCACTCCCAGGCCGACGGCCAGCATCTTGAAGTCGGCCCTCGGATCGACCGCGCGGCCGGTCAGCCTTGCGGTGACGATCACGCTGATGGAGAAGACGGCGGTGAGCCCTATCAGCGACAGGTAGTACAGCCAATAGTCCTTGCGGGTGATCCGCCCCTGAAAGCCGAACAGCTTCTCCAGCAACGTCATTGCGCGCCCCTTGCCTCGACCCGCTCCGGACCGAGCATGACGCAGGGGCATTAAGGAATCGCGGCCGGCAATGGTGAAGATTTCGACAATTCGCCGGCGCATCTGCCGTGCCGCGACGTCGCGGCACGGCCCACGGCCCCTCAGGTGAAGGCTTCGGCGACAAGGTCGCCGCCGAGGCCCTTGGGCGAGAGGCCGAAGCGGTTCGGACCCTGGGTGCCGTCGAGGAAGCCGAGTTCGACCAGGCACCACAGGCTGGCGAGGATGCCGACATAGGGGATGGCGCTCAGGACCATCCAGAGCAGCATCCACCAGCCGGATTTGTTGCGGTCGTGGCAGCGCTTGACGCTGATGGCGAGCGAGGGCCAGATCTGGGCGATCACGACGATGGCGGCAAGAACCAAGCCACCCGTCGACAGGCCGTCGTTGCGGAGGCTGCGGCTGGATCCGGCGATGGCCAGGAAGAGCACGAGCAGGATGCCCCACAGGGCGAGCGTGTAGAACCAATAGTCCTTGCGCGTCACGCGTCCCTGAAAGCTGAACAGCTTTTCCTGCATCGTCATGTTGCGTCCCCGTCCGATGGGATCCCGACCTGCTCTGTCGAAGTCGGTCAAGGAAGGCAGATTTCGGCAGTTGCGGCAGTCATCCCGGAAACACCATCCGTCCGCTCGGCCTTTCGTCCCTTCGGGGCGTGGCGCACGCGGCCCGGCCCCGCACGAGGTCAGGTGAAGGCTTCGCTGATCTGGTCCGAGCTCAGGCCTTTCGGCGAAGGGCCGAAGCGGTTCGCGCCCTGCGTGCCGTCGAGAAATCCGAGCTCGACGAGGTACCACAGACCGGAGAGAAGGCCGAGATAGGGAACAGGGCTCAGAATCGCCCAGAGCAGCATCCACCATCCCGACTTGCCTCGGTCGTGGCAGCGCTTGACGTTGATCGCCACGGACGGCCAGATCTGGACGACACAGAGGAGGCTGAACGCGATCATCGCACTCGACCACCAGTGGGCTTCGCCTGTCCGGCCCTCCTCGCTCCAGCCGAAGACGAAGACCGCCAGGGGGCCGAGCAGGCCCCACAAGACCAGATGGTAGACCCAGTAATCCTGGCGTGTCACCCGCCCGCGAAAGCTGAACAGCTTGTCCTGCAGCGTCATCCCGCCCATCGGATGTCCCCAATCCGGTTTCCCCAAGGGCAGGATAGGGAGGTCGGTGCGAGAGTCAAACGCTCCCCCCAACCGAGAGGCGAGGGGGGCCTGCCGTCGTTCCTCCCCGGTGCCGGGGCGGATCCCGCGCGGGAGCAGGGCCGCAAAGCGACCGCTACAGCCCCTCTTCGATCTCGCCCTCCAGGTGCCCCCTGGCGCGCAGCAGCTTGATCACCGCCTCGGCGGCGGCCTCCGAGCCGGTCTCGGCGGTGCGGATGACGAGCTCGGCGTCGGCGGGGCGCTCGTAGGGGCTGTCGATGCCGGTGAAGTTCCGGATCTGGCCGGCGAGAGCCTTGGCATAGAGGCCCTTGGGGTCGCGCTTGATGCAGTCCTCCAGCGGGGTGTCGACGAAGACCTCGATGAACTCGTCCGCCTCGACCATGCCGCGCACCAGGCTGCGCTCGGCCTCGAAGGGCGAGATGAAGGAGCACAGCACGATGGTGCCGCTCTCCACGAACAGCTTGGCTACCTCGCCGACGCGCCGGATGTTCTCCACCCGGTCGGCGTCGGTGAAGCCGAGGTCCTTGTTGAGGCCGTGGCGCATGTTGTCGCCGTCGAGCAGCATGGTGTGGTGGCCGACGGCGGCCAGGCGCTTCTCGACGATGTTGGCGATGGTCGACTTGCCGGAGCCGGAGAGGCCGGTGAACCACAGGATCGCCGGCTTCTGGTGCTTGAGGCGGGCCCGCGCCGCCTTGTCGACCGACTGGGCCTGGCGGTGCACGTTGGTGGCCCGGCGCAGGGCGACGTCGATCATGCCCGCCGCCGCCGTCTGGTTGGTGGTGCGGTCGATCAGGATGAAGGCGCCGGTCTCCCGGTTGTCGCGATAGGGATCGAAGGCGACGGGCACGGCGGTGGCGACGTTGACGACGCCGATCTCGTTGAGAACGAGCGTGCGCGCCGCCAGCTTCTCCTGGGTGTTGACGTCGATCTTGTGGGCGATGCCGGTGACGGTGGCCGGCACGAACTTGGTGCCGATGCGCATCATGTAGGAGCGGCCCGGCAGCATCGCCTCCTCCGCCATCCAGATCAGGTGGGCGGCGAACTGGTCGGCCACCTCGGGCCGTTCGGCCGGGCGGGCGAAGACGTCGCCGCGCGCGGCGTCGATCTCGTCCGCCAGGGTCAGGGTCACGGCCTCGCCGGCGCGCGCCTCGTCGAGGTCGCCGTCGGCGGTGACGATGCGGGTTACGGTGGAGGATTTGCCGGACGAGGCGACGACAATCGTATCGCCCGGCCGGATCGAGCCGGAGGCGATCGTGCCGGCAAAGCCGCGGAAGTCGAGATTGGGCCGATTGACCCATTGCACCGCCAGGCGGAACGGCTTCCTCGCCGCGTCGCTCTCGATGTCGACGCTCTCCAGATGCTCGATCAGGCTGGGGCCGTGATACCAGCTCATGTTGCCCGAGCGGGCCGAGACATTGTCGCCGTAGCGCGCCGACATCGGGATCGGCTGGATCGAGGAGAAGCCGAGGTTGGCGGCGAAGGTGGTGAAGTCGGCGACGATGCGCTCGAACACCGCCCGGTCGTGGCCGGTGAGGTCGATCTTGTTGACCGCCACGACGATGTGGCGGATGCCGAGCAGCGAGCAGATGGTGGCATGGCGCTTGGTCTGCACCAGCACGCCCTTGCGCGCGTCGATCATCAGCACGGCGAGGTCGGCGGTGGAGGCGCCGGTCGCCATGTTGCGGGTATATTGCTCGTGGCCGGGCGTGTCGGCGACGATGAAGGAGCGCCGGGCAGTGGAGAAGAAGCGATAGGCGACGTCGATGGTGATGCCCTGCTCGCGCTCGGCCTCGAGGCCGTCGACCAGGAGCGCGAAGTCGATGTCCTCGCCGGTGGTGCCGTGGCGCCTGGAATCCTTTTCCAGCGTTGCCAGCTGGTCCTCGAAGATCAGCTTGGAATCATAGAGCAGCCGCCCGATCAGCGTGGACTTGCCGTCGTCGACGGAACCGCAGGTCAGGAAGCGCAGCAGCCCCTTTTCCCGCGGCTTCAGCATCTCGGCGAGGGAGGGTTGGATGGTCATCAGAAATAGCCCTCGCGCTTCTTCTTCTCCATCGAGGCGGCTTCGTCGCTGTCGATGAGGCGGCCCTGGCGCTCGGAGGTGCGGGCGGTGAGCATCTCGCGCACGATATCCTCCACCGTGGCGGCGTCGCTGTCGATGGCGCCCGACAGGGGATAGCAGCCGAGCGTGCGGAAGCGGACCATGCGCATCTCCGGCACCTCGCCGGGCTCGAGCGGCAGGCGCTCGTCGTCGACCATCAGCATGGTGCCGGAGCGGAACACCACCGGCCGCTTCTTGGCCAGGTACAGCGGCACCAGCGGGATGTTCTCCTCCAGGATGTACTGCCAGATGTCGAGCTCGGTCCAGTTCGACAACGGGAACACCCGGATCGATTCCCCCTGCCGGATGCGGGTGTTGTAGAGCGACCACAGCTCCGGGCGCTGGTTGCGCGGGTCCCAGGCGTGGTTGGCGGTGCGGAAGGAGAAGATGCGCTCCTTGGCGCGGCTCTTCTCCTCGTCGCGCCGCGCCCCGCCGAAGGCGGCGTCGAACTTGTACTTGTCGAGCGCCTGGCGCAGGCCTTCGGTCTTCATCACCTGGGTGTGCAGGGCCGAGCCCGAGGCGATCGGGTTGATGCCGCGGGCGAGGCCGTCCTGGTTGACGTGCACGATCAGGTCGAGCCCGAAGCGCTCGGCTATTTGATCGCGGAAGGCGATCATGTCCTTGAACTTCCAGGTCGTGTCGACGTGGAGCAGCGGGAAGGGCAGCCGGGCGGGATAGAACGCCTTCAGGGCGAGATGCAGCATCACGCCGGAATCCTTGCCGATGGAATAGAGCATCACCGGGTTGGAGAACTCGGCCGCGACCTCGCGGATGATCGCAATCGACTCGGCCTCGAGCCGCTTGAGATGGGGAGAGAGCGTGCGTGTCATCAGGATCTTTTCACAGGCGAAGTCGCATCGCCTCGGAGATTGCCATTTAGAATGTGGGAAACATCTGCGCAAGGCTCCGCGCGGCGGATATGCGCGCGGCGAGGGGAAGGCGGGCGTGTCCGGACGCCGCGGGGATGCCGGGCGGTCGCGGCGAAACAGGAGGCTCAGTGGGCCCGGCGCCGCGCCTCGCCTGCGGCGGAGGGCTCGCCGGCCGCCTCGATCCAGCGGCGGGCGAAGGCCGGGCCGGTCAGCGCCGGGGCGAGGCCGAAATGCCGGGCGAGCAGCAGCGGGTCGGGGCTCTCCACGCCCGCGCGGCGGGTGAGGCCGGCATCGGCGAAGAAGGCGGAGGTGGCGGCGTCGGCGACGACGCGGCCCTCGGCCAGGGCGAGGACGCGGCCGGCGCTGCGGGCGACGAAGTCCATGTCGTGGCAGACCAGCACCACGCAGCGTCCGGCCGCCGCCTCCTCGGCGATGATGGCTTCGAGGCGCGCGGCGGCGCCGGCATCCAGGCCGCGCTGCGGCTCGTCCAGGAGCAGGACGGCGGGGTGCATGGCCAGCACCGAGCCGAGCGCCACCATGCGCCGTGCCGCCTGGTCGAGGTCGAGCGGGTGCCGGCCGGCGACCTCGGCGAGGCCGGTTCGGGCCAGGGCCGCCGCGATGCGCTCCTCCAGCGCCGCGCCGGCAAGACCGAGGCGGCGCGGCCCGAACGCCACCTCGTCGCGGACGGTGGCGTTGAAGATCTGCTGCTCCGGCGCCTGGAACACCGTGCCGATATGGCGGGCGAGCTCGTGCACCGGCGTGTCGGCGGTGCTGCGGCCGGCGACGGCGATGCTGCCGCTGCCGGGCTGGCGCAGGCCGTTGAGCAGGCGCAGCAGCGTGCTCTTGCCGGCGCCGTTGCGCCCGACGATGGCGAGGATCTCGCCCGCCGCGGCCTGGAAGCGGATGTCGGCCAGCACCGCGCCGCCGCCGGGATAGGCGAAGGAGACGTCCTCAACCCTGAGCATGGGCAACCTCGAAGGCCTCGATCGCCGATCGCAGGGTGAGCGGCAGGGGCAGGCCCGGCGGCCAGAGCCCGGCCTCGGCGACCGCCTGCGCCGCCTCAGCCGTCGGCGGCAGGCCGAGGAGCTCGACGGTGCGCGGGTGCAGCAGCACCTCGCCGGCGCTGCCGTCGGCGAGGATCCGGCCGCGGTCGAGCAGCATGAAGCGTGTCGCCAGCGCCAGGGACGGGCGCAGCGCCACCTCGAACAGGATGACGGTGAGGGCGTCCGGCAGGGCGGCGAGCTGGGCGATGAAGGCCTCGCGCGATTCCGGGTCGAGATTGGAGGTCGGCTCGTCCAGCACCAGCACGCGCGGCCGCATGGCGAGCGCCGCGGCGATCGACAGGCGCTGCTGCTCGCCGCCGGACAGGGTGAAGGGGTCGCGCCGGGCGAGATGGCCGAGATTGCAGACGGCGAGGGCCTCCTCCACCCGCCTGCGCACCTCGGCCTCGGGCAGGGCGAGGTTGCAGGGGCCGAAGGCGATCTCCTCGGCGACGGTGAAGGCGCAGCCGGTCATCTGCTGGGCCGGCACCTGGCCGACGAACTGCACCGCGGCGGCCCGCTCCGCCGGCGGCCAATCGCTCCAGGGCCTGCCCTCCATGCGCACCAGGCCGCGCTCGGCCGTGAGCATGCCTTCGGGCAGGAGGCCGGCGATCCAGCGCGCCAGCGTGGTCTTGCCGCCGGCATTGCCGGCGAGGATCGCCACGCGCTCGCCTTCGCAGAATGCGCAGCTGACGCCGGCAAGCACCGGCTCGGCGGCGCGGGGATAGCGGAAATGCAGGTCTTCGACGTCGATCAGCGCCACAGCAGCGGCAATCCCAGTTGCAGGACGGCGGCGAGCAGCAGGGCGCGGCGCAGCCAGACCTGGCGCCGGTCGTCGGCCGGCGCGTCGATCACCGTGCGCCGGCGCTGCGCCCGGAAGGCGCGGGCCGAGAGGATCGAGGCGCGGTGGTCGAGGTCGGCCAGCGCCAGCGTGATCAGCGGGATCAGGAGGATCGGCAGCGCCGCGGCGCGGGCGCGCCAGGAGCCGCCGGTGTCGAGGCCGCGGGCGCGCTGGGCGTCGCGGATCGCCCGCGCCCGCTCCGAGAACGGCTCGATCAGCAGCAGCGGGCTGGCGACGAGATAGCCGACGCCCGGCGGCACGCCGCGCTGGTCGAGCGCCTTCAGGAGGTCGCCGGGATGGGTCGTGGTGACGAAGAGCAGCGTGGCGGCGAGCATGGTCGTCAGGCGGACGAACACCCGCAGGGCATAGGCAAGGCCGCTCGGGCTCACCGAGACCGGGCCGAAGGGCACGAGGTCGGGCCGGGCCACCAGGAAGCCGTGCACCAGGAGAAGCGCCAGGCCGACCGGGCCCATGGTGATGGCCAGGCGCTCGAGGGCGCGCCGGCCGACGCCGGCGAGGAGGCCGGCCGCGATCGCCGCCGCCAGCAGGACGGCCGCAGCCGGCGTCGGCAGGATGATCGCCGCCGACAGCATCCACAGCATCAGGGCGAGGCTGGTGAGCGGGTTGGCGCGGTGCAGCAGGCTCGTGCCCGGCGAGAACAGAAGCGTGCTCTGCCCGTCCTCGGGCCTGCGCCAGCCCGCCATGGCTCAGGCCTGGGAATGGGCGAAGAAGCCGAAATTCGCCGTCAGCCGCGAGGGCAGGCGGCTGGCCGCGATCCAGGCGACCAGCGCGGTGATGACCTTGTCGATGACGTTGACGCCGAGATTGGAGAAGGCGACCGAGTTGAGGAGCGAGGAGCCGACCGCCAGCATGTAGGCGACGGCGAAGTCCGGGCCGCCGCCGGTGACGCCGCCGAACATGTAGACGATGATCGGCGCCGCGACGATGGTGCTGGGCACGGCGACCACGGCGCCGGACACCATGGCCTGCCACCAGGTGCGGAACCAGCCGGCGCGGGCCATCAGGCCGGCGACGACGCCGATCACCAGGGCGACGGGCGCGAAGGCGGCGGCGACGGGGTTGAGGATCAGGGCCCAGATCAGATTGGTCATGGCGCCGGCAATGCCGCCGGCCCAGGGGCCGGCCAGGATGGCGACGAGCATCGTGCCGATGGAATCGAGATAGAGCGGCAGCTTGAGGAAATGGACGATCTGCCCGCCGACGATGTTGATGACCACCGCAGCGGCCATCAGGATGAGCGTTCGCGTGTCGAATTTCATCGCCTGCCCCCGATCCAACGCTTCGACCCGGCGGTCCGCCGCCAGGTCGCCCGATGCCGCCTGCCAGTCGGCGCTCGCCATGTCCACGCAAACGCGATCTATGTATGCAGACTATCGACCTGTTGGATAAGTGTGGTCAAGACGTCACAATGCGGAAATAGCAGTCGCCGCCTGCACGCCGAATAGGCAGGATTCTTCGCCGATCTCTGCGCTAAGATGCCTCTCTGGCATACAAATCCGGCCCGGCAGCATGTGCTCCTTCCACGTCGTCGATCCCGCCGGCGAGGCCGCTCCGACGGATGTCGGCACAGCAGGCCATGGCCGCACCACCGCTGCCGACGGGCTGGCGCTGGACTATGCGGTCCGGGGTGGCGGCGGGCCGACCCTCATCCTGGTCCATGGCTGGTCCTGCTCGCAGGATTTCTGGCGCTTCCAGCTGCAGCCCCTGGCCGAGCGCTTCCGCGTGGTGACGCTGGATCTTGCCGGGCATGGCCGTTCGCCCGCCGCGCCGGAGGCGCGGGCCTGGTCGATGGCGGCCCATGCCGGCGACGTGATGGCGGTGGCGGACGCGGTCGGCGCGGAGCGCTTCGCCCTGGTCGGCCATTCCATGGGCGGAGCGGTGGCGATCGAAGCGGCGCTGCTGGCCGGGCCGCGCTGCCGCCTCGTGCTCGGCGTCGACACCTTCGAGGATGCCGCCTTCTACGGCGCCTGCCGGCCTGCGGAGATCGCGGCGCGGCTGCGCCGCTTCGAAGCGGGTTTCGCTGCCGCGCTGCAGGCCATGGTGACCCGCATCACGGCGTCGCGGACCGACCGGGCCGTCGTGGCGGAGATCGCCGACGGCATGGCGCGGAACGATCCGGCGCTGGCGCTGCGCGTGCTCGGCGCCCTGCTCGCCTGGGACATCGGGCCGCGCTGGCCGCAGCTCGCCTGCCCGGTCGAGACGATCAATTCGGCCCTGCTGGCGCCAGGCATCGAGCGCCTCGCGCTCGACGGCCTCGTCGTCCACGCCATGGCCGGGGTCGGGCATTTCCCGATGATGGAGGACCCGGCGGCCTTCAACGCCCTGGCGCTGTCGATCCTGGAGCGGCGGCTGCTGCCCTGACCGTCTCGGCCGGGCGGCAAGCCGGGAGGGATCACGCCGGCCGGCTCAGGCCAGGCAGATGCCCGGAATCGCGACCTTCTGGAACAGGTGCGGGGAGGCGACGGCCGAGGCCGGATAGGCCGTGAGCTTCGCCCGGAATGCCGGATGCGTGAAGGCGGCGCGGAAGTCGGCCATCGTCTCCCAGACGGCGTAATTGAGATAGGTCGGGCTTTCGCCGACCGCGCGGTGAAGCTGGGTCGAGATGAAGCCCGGCTGCTGCTTCATGAAGGCGGCATCGTCCCGCCAGGCGTCGAGGAAGGTCTGCTCGTCCGGCTGAGCGAGCGTGAAGACGTTCACGAGGACGACGGGGGCGGCTTCGACGGCGATCTGCCGTTCGATCGGGAAGGCGGGATCCAGAGGGCGCATCTGCGGCATGACATGCTCCGTTCGATATGGTGATATGATGTCGATGTGGTGTGATATAGAAAATTGACATTATGATGTCAAGTAAATCGTATGGTGACAAATGAGCGAAGCCGAGCGAACGCTGGCCGGAACCGCCTTGACCGATCTCGTCCTCGACCTGTTCAGGCTCCACAGCCGCATGCTCGCCTCCGGCGACAGGCTGGTGGCTCCCCTCGGCCTGACGAGCGCCCGCTGGCAGATCCTCGGTGCGATCATCACGGCGGGCCGGCCGCAGCCGGTCGCCTGGCTGGCGCGCGACATGGGAGCCAACCGCCAGAACGTCCAGCGCATCGTCAACGATCTGGAAGAGGAGGGGCTCGTCGCTTTCGAGCCCAATCCGCATCACCGCCGGGCGCAGCTCGTCGTGCTGACGGACAGGGGCAGGCAGACCTTCGAGGCTGCCATGCGCCTGCAGGCGCCGTGGGCCAACGAGCTCGCGGACGGACTTGCGCTGGAGGACATCGAGACGATGCGCAGGGTCATGTCGGCGTTGCGCAGCAAGCTGGACGGACACGCGGATGCCGAGGAGCCGGCCTGACCGCGACGCGGTCCCCGATCGTCGCGGCGACGCCGGGTCCGCTCCGCTCAGGAGGCCTGGGTCAGGGCCGCGGGCAGGGAGGCGATGAAGTCGGCCATGTTGTCGCCGAGCAGGTTGACATGGTCGCTGGCGGCCTGGAAGGCGGCCTGGGCGTCGGCGCGCTCGATGGCGTCGAGGATGCGCTGGTGCTCGCCGATGGTCGCCGCCATCCGGCCGGGCTGGTGCGTGACGTAGCGGCGATAGGCGGCGACGCGCTTCCTCAGCGCCCGGGTCTGGCTCGCCAGGAACTGGGTGTGCGCCGCCTCGTAGAGCAGGTCGTGGAACTCCTGGTTGACGGCGTAGAAGGCTTCCGGGTCGCTCGCCGCCAGCGCCTCGAGCAGGCGGGCATGCACGTCGCGCAGGCCTGACTTTTCGGCGACGGTGGCGCGCCGCGCCGCCAGCTTGGCGCACAGGCCCTCCAGCGCCGCCATCATCTCGAACATCTCCAGGAGGATCGGGATGGAGATGATCGCGACGGTGACGCCCTGGCGGCCCTTCACCTCCAGGAGGCCGGTGGCGATCAGGGCCTTCAGCGCCTCGCGCACCGGGGTCCGCGACACCTTGAAGCGCGCCGCGAGCTCGGCCTCGTCGAGGCGCTCGCCCGGCTGCAGGCCGCCGCTGACGATCAGCCCTTCGAGCGTGTTGCGCAGCTCCTCGGACAGGGTGCCGGCCCGCGTGCGCGCGCCCTCGTCTTCGTCGAGCAGAACCGTCGCCATGGTTGCAATCCGTTTCCTCGCCCTGGTCCTCGTCGGTAGCAGTCGCTAGTCTCGATACGTCGGATCGATGCGATCGAGAAGGCGGATGAAGGCCGGCCATTCCCGCGAGCCCGCGGCGAGGATGTCGCCGTGGTGGTCGTTGAACTGGCGCGAGGCCTTGTCGCTCACCGCCTCGGGCGGCAGCGCCAGCCGCGCCCCGCCGGCGAGGGCGCCCTGCGCCATCAGCTGCACCCGCGCCGCCTTCTCGAAATAGTACATCAGGATGAAGGCTTCCTGGATGGTGCGCCCGACCGTCAGCACGCCGTGGTTGCGCAGCACCAGCGTGTTGTGCGGGCCGATGTCGTCGATCAGGCGCCGGCGCTCGTCGGTGTCGATGGCGACGCCCTCATAGTCGTGCACGCCCATGTGGCCCTGATAGCGCATGGCGAACTGGCTGAGCGGCAGCAGGCCCTCCTCCAGGGCCGAGATCGCGGTCGCCGCCTCCGAATGGGTGTGCAGCACGCAGACCGCATCCTCCCGGCCGGCATGGATGGCGCTGTGGATGACGAAGCCGGCCCGGTTCACCGGGTGGTCGCTCGGCGCGACCGTGTTGCCGTCGAGGTCGATCTTGACGAAGCAGGAGGCATTCACCTCGGAGAACAGGAGGCCGTAGGGGTTGATCAGGAAATGGTGCTGCGGGCCGGGCAGGCGCACCGAGATGTGGTTGTAGATCAGGTCGTCCATGCCGAAATGAGCGACGAGCCGGTAGCAGGCGGCGAGCTGGATGCGCAGGGCGGCCTCGTCGGCCGGAGTCTGCTGCAGGGCGGGGTCGAGCGGTGCTGCTGGCGCCATGGTCATCTCCACCAAATGAGCTTGCGGTCGATCGCGACCAGGACGGCGTAGAGGGCGAGGCTGCCGAGCGAGGCGGTGAGCACGGCGGCCCACACGGCAAGGTAGTCCACCTGCGCCGTCGACTGATAGATGATCTGGCCGATGCCGGCATAGGCGCCCAGCATCTCCGCCACGATGACGGCGATGGTGCTGCGGGCAAGGCCCACCCGCAGCCCGGTGACGATGGACGGCATCGCCGCCGGCAGCTGCAGGCGCCAGAGGATGCCGAGCCGGCCGGCCCCGAAGCTGCGCATCAGGTCGATCGCGCCCTGCTCCGGGCGTCTCAGGCCGTCCAGCGCATTGAGCAGCACGGCAAAGCTGACGGCGAGCGCGGCCATGGCGATCTTCGAGCCCATGCCGAGGCCGAACCAGATCAGCATCAGCGGCACGAAGGCGACGGAGGGCACCGAACTGACCGCCACCACCAGCGGCATCAGGCTGAGTTCGAGCGGCGGCACCAGGGCCATGAGGACGGCGAGGGCGAGGCCGATCGCCGCGCCGGCGAGGAAGCCGAGCACGGCCTCGGTGAGGGTGATGGCCATGGCGGCGGCGAGCAGGTCGCGGCTGGCGACGACGTTGACGAGGATGTCGACCGGGCGCGGCAGGATATAGGTCGGGATGTCGAACAGCGCCGCGCCGGCCTGCCAGAGGCCGAGCAGGACCGCCAACGCGATGGCGACGGGCGCGAAGGGCATCAATCGGGACGCCACCAGACGAACCTCCTCTCGATCAGGGTGAGGCTGCCATAGAGCCCGGCGCCCATCAGGCCCGAGGCGACGATCAAGAGCCAGATGCGCGGGATCTGCTCGAAATAGAGTGCCTGCAGCAGCATGACGCCGAGGCCGACCGTGTCGCCGAACCATTCGCCGACGATGGCGCCGGCCAGGCTCAGCGAGATGCCGAGCTTCAGGCCGACCATGATGGTCGGCAGCGCCGAGGGCAGGGCGAGCTTGAGGAAGAGCTGCAGCCCTCCGGCCCCGAAGCTGCGCATCAGCGCGACGCGCTGCGGCTCGACCGCCTGCAGGCCGCGCAGCGTGTTGACCGTGACGGGGAAGAAGGTGAGGTAGAGCGCGATCACCACTTTGGCCAGGATGGTGTTGCCGAACCAGATGACGACGATGGCGCCGAAGGCGATGATCGGCACGGTCTGCAGCGCCACGAACAGCGGGAAGACCGCCCGCTCCATCAGCCTGACATGGGCGAAGCCGATGCCGCAGGCGATGCCGAGCAAGGCGCCGGCCGCAAAGCCCAGCAGCGTCTCGACCAGCGTGCGCCAGAAGCCGGCGAGAAGGTCCGGCCAGACCGACATGCCGTCCCGGACCACGGCGGCGAGCGGGGGCAGGTAGCGCGGCTCGATCCTGAGCAGCGGCACCAGCGCCCACCAGGCCAGGGTGACGGCGGCGATGGCGGCCCAGGGCGAGCCGGCGATGGCGCGCCAGGTCATGCCGGACATCGGTCGGGGCATCATGCCGGGCCCGCCGCGGCGAAGGTCTTCAGGCTCTCCTCCTCGACGACGGCGAGGAGCCGGCGCTTGATCGCCATGAAGTCCGGCGTGGTGGTGACGGCGGCATCGCGCGGGCGCGGCAGGTCGATCCGTTCCTGGCATTTGATCGTGCCGGGGCGGGCGGTCATCACCATCACGCGGTCGCCGAGGAAGATCGCCTCGTCGATGTCGTGGGTGATGAACAGGACGGTGCGCCGGTGCCTCGCCCAGATGTCGAGCAGCCAGCGCTGCATCATCGAGCGGGTCAGCGCGTCGAGCGCGCCGAAAGGCTCGTCGAGCAGGATCAGGTCGCGCTCGAACAGGAAGGTGCGCATCAGCGCCACGCGCTGGCGCATGCCGCCGGAGAGCTGATGCGGATAGTGCTTCTCGAAGCCCTTGAGCCCGAATTCGGGAAAGAGCGCCTCGGCCTTGCGCCGGGCCGCGGCGCGCGGCATGCCCTCGACCTCCAGCGCCAGCGTGGCGTTGTCGAGCACGCTGCGCCAGGGGAAGAGCAGGTCGCGCTGCGGCATGAAGGCGATGCGGCCGAGGAGCGCCCCGTCCTGCTGCGGCCGGCCCAACAGCAGGATCGAGCCGTCGGCGTCGGGCGGCAGCAGGCCGGCGATCATGTTGAACAGGGTCGACTTGCCGCAGCCGGACGGACCGATCAGGGTGACGAACTCGCCCGGCCGGATGGCGAGGTCGACATTGCGCACGGCGACCGTCTGCCGCTCGCCCTCGCCGAAGCGCTTCCAGACGTTGACGAGCTCGAGATGGGCGGGACCATGGACGCGGGCGCGTCCTTCGGCCGTGCTGCGATCCATGGTTCCGCCTTCCATGCCTTCGCGCTTCACAAGGTCTTGTCGGCTGCCGGGACCTTGTCCCAGAAGCTCTGATCGAAGGCGGCCTTGAGGTCGACCGGGGCCTTCAGCGCCTTGAACTGGACGAGACTGTCCTGCACCGCCGCGATCGACGTCATGTCGATCGCGCCGAGGCCCCGGCTCTTGCCGAGCTTGGCGGTCATCAGCTTCTCGATCTCGTCGAGCATCAGCTCCTGGTGCTTGCGCTCCAGGCCGGAGCCGGCGGCGAGCACGATGTCGACGGCCTCGGCCTTGTGCTCGAAGGCGTATTTCCAGCCCTTGAGCGTGGCGGCGAGGAAGGCCTGCACGCGCTCGGGCTTGTCCTTGATCATCTTTTCCGAGGTGACGATCGAATCCTGCTGGGTGGTGACGCCGGAATCGTCGGGCAGGAACAGCTTGATGTCGTCGATGCCCTGCTCGCGCAGCGTGTTGAGCTCGTTGTAGAGCGTCACGGTGGCGACGTCGAACTGCTTGTCGATGAAGGGCTGCATCGAGAAGGGCTGGGCCACCACCTGCAGGTCGCTCTGGGCCAGGCCCTCGTGCGCCAGCACCGAGAACAGGGTGTATTGCGGGCCGGTGAACCAGGTCGCGACCGTCTTGCCCTTGAAGTCCTTGACCGAGTTGATGCCCGAATCCTTGTAGGCGACATAGGCGAAGGGCGTCATCTGCTGCGACATGCCGATGCAGACCAGCGGCAGGCCTTTCTCGCGGGCATAGAGCACGCCCTCGGTGCCGCTGGCGATGCCGAAGGTGTCGGCGCCGGAGGCGACCAGCGTCTCGACATTGATGTTCGGGCCGCCGGGATTGATGGTGGCGTCGAAGCCGGCCTCTTCGTAGAAGCCCTTGGCCTTGGCGACGTAGACGCCGGCGAACTGGGCCTGCGCCACCCATTTCAGCCGGATCGAGATGCTGTCGGCGGCCGAGGCGGAGGCCGCGGCGGCGCAGGCGGCCAGCGCGACGACAGCCGCCGCCAGGCCCGAGGTCAGAGATTTTCTTATCATGGTGATCCCCACCGGATGTATGCAAACCGGTATCAGCAATATACGTGCCAGGGCAATTCCGGACAGGATCCTCACGATGTTGGGGATGTCAGGGGGAGGCGCGCCGAGGCCACCTGCGAACTGCTGCTGATATCGGCGTGGCTCGCTCAAAATATGGGCATCAAATATCCAGAAGTTCATTTATTGTATAATGCACGGGGAATGCCCGCATGCCGGAGACGGGAATGGCCGACGACACGCTCTGGAGCGCCGAATTCACCGCCCTCGCCGACGGCATTCGCGGCGGGGCGGTGTCGCCGGTCGCGTTGACCGAGCTGATGCTGGAGCGCATCGCCCGGCACGACGGGCGGCTGCATGCCTATGCCGCGGTGGCGCCCGACCAGGCGCGGGCGATGGCGGCCGCAGCGGAGGCCGAGATCCGCGCCGGGCGCTGGCGCGGCCCGCTGCACGGCATCCCGATCGCGGTCAAGGACGTGTTCTACACCACCGACATCAAGACCGGCCTCGGCTCCTCGATCTATGCGGACTGGCAGGCGCCCCATGAATCGACGGCGACGCGGCGGCTGCGCGAGGCCGGCGCCGTCATGCTCGGCAAGCTCACCGCGACCGAGGGCGTCTATGCCGATCACCACCCGACCATCGCGGCGCCGATCAACCCCTTCGGCGCCGGTCACTGGACCGGCACCTCGTCGAGCGGGTCCGGCGTCGCCACCACGGCGGGCCTGTGCTACGGCACGCTCGGCTCGGACACCGGCGGCTCGATCCGCCTGCCCTCGTCCTGCTGCGGGCTGACCGGCATCAAGCCGACCTGGGGCCGCGTCAGCCGGCACGGCGTCTTTCCCCTCGCCGAGTCGCTCGACCATGTCGGGCCGATGGCCCGCTCGGCCCGGGATGCGGCGGCGCTGCTGCAGGCGATCGCCGGCTCGGACCCCGCCGATCCGACCGCGGCGCCCGTCGCCGTGCCGGATTATCTCGCGGAGATCGAAGGCGGCGTCGCCGGCCTGATCATCGGCATCGACCGGCCGCTCCTGGAAGCGAAGGCGAGCGCCGAGGTTCTGGCCTCGATCGAGGAAGTGGTCGCGACCCTGACGCGGCTCGGCGCCCGCTTCGTCGACGTCCGCTTCCCGCCGGTCGAGCCGATCCTGCGCGGCTGGGCGGTGCAATGCGCGGTCGAGGCGGCGATGGCCCATCGCGACACCTATCCCGCCCGCAAGGGCGAGTACGGCCAGCGCCTCGCCGCCCTGATCGAGCGCGGCCGTGCCTTCTCCGGCCTCGAGCTCGGCGAGGCGCTGAAGGAACGGCGCGACTTCACCGGCGCTGTCGGGTTGATGTTCGAGGCGATCGACCTCTTCCTGGTGCCTGGCCTGCCGGTCGCCGGGCCGAGCCTGGACTATATGGCGTCGCTCGGCGAGGATCCGGCGGCGATCCTGGCGATCGGCCCGTTCACCGCGCCCTTCGACGTCTGCGGCTATCCCACCATCACCGTGCCCTGCGGGGCGAGCCCGCTCGGCATTCCCGTCGCCTTCCAGCTCGCCGGCAAGCCCTTCGCCGAAGCGCTGCTCTGCCGTGCCGCCCACGCCTATCAGGGCGTGACCGACTGGCATCGCCGCCGCCCGGCGCTCTGATCCGAACCCGAGGAGAGGCCCCCAATGAGTCAAGCCGGTCAAGCCGCCGCACGCAAGGCGCCGACGATCGACATGGCCGAGATGCCGGTGCAGCGTCCGGCCGAGGCGGCCGGGCCCACCGAGGCGCGGGCCCGCTTTTTCAATTCCGGCAACGCCTTCAACGTCAAGCTGCCGCCGGTGCCGGCCGCGCGCTTCCTCGACGAACCCGCCCGGGCCCTCGCCGCGACCGGGACCGGCTTCATCGCCTGCGACCAGTCGGCCGCGATCGGCGCGGCCTTTCCGGCGACGACGCCGCTGATGCTGGCGCGCTACGCCTCGATCGCCCCGCACGACCGGCTCGCCGCCGATTTCGCCGCCACCGGAGCGATCTGGTACGTGATCCGCGGCTCGGGCCGGGCCAGCGCTGCCGGCGAGGCCTTCGCCTGGGGCGAGGGCGACGTCTTCCTCATCCCCGGCGGCAGCGGCGCGGAGCTCACGGCCGGCGCCGAGGGTGCCGTGCTCTGGGTGGTGACCAACGAGCCCCAGCTCGCCTTCGACCGGCTGCGGCCGGCGGCCGGCCCGGACGCGCCGGTCGACCTCGTGCACTATCCCGCCGCGGAGATCGCCGGGCAGCTCCAGAAGGTGGTCGAGGCCTCGCAGAACGCCACCACATCCGGCATTGCCCTGATCTTCTCCTCCGAGCGGCAGGAGGCGAGCCGCAACATCACGCCGACGCTGACCCTGTCGCTCAACACCGTGCCGGCGGGCGAGCAGCAGCGGGCGCACCGGCACAATTCGGCGGCGATCACCCTGATCCTCAAGGGTGAGCGCTGCCATTCCATGGTCGGCAGCCGGCGTTGCGACTGGGCGCCCTTCGCCACGCTGGTGACGCCGGCGACCGAGCCGCACTCGCACCACAACGACAGCGACGAGCGCGCCCTGTTCCTGATCGTCCAGGATGGCGGGCTGCACTACCACGCCCGCACGATGGGCTTCACCTTCCTGGAGCCAGCGCCGTGACCGCCATGCCGACGCGCCTGATCATCGACACCGACACCGCCGGCGACGACTGCTTCTCGCTCCTGCTCGGCCTCCTGCATCCGCGGGCCAAGCTCGAGGCGGTGACGATCTGCAACGGCAATGTGCCGTTCGAGCAGCAGATCGAGAACGCGCTCTATACGATCGAGGTGGCCGGGCGCGGCGGCGAGGTGCCGGTCCATCCCGGCTGCCCCAGGCCGATCATGGGGCGCTGGCAGGCGGCGACCATGCACGGCTCGGACGGCATGAGCGAGGCCGGATTCCCCAAGGCAAGGCAGCGGCCGGAGAGCAAGCACGCCGTCGACGCGATCATCGACCTCGTCATGGCCAATCCCGGCGAGATCTCGATCATCGCCCAGGCGCCGCTCACCAACATCGCGCTGGCCTTCCTGAAGGAGCCGCGCATCGCCGGCGCCCTGAAGCATCTGTGGATCATGGGCGGCACCGACAATCAGGTCGGCAACATCACGCCGATGGCCGAGTTCAACTTCTTCGTCGACCCCGAGGCCGCCAAGATCGTGCTCGGCGCCGGCTTCCGCGTCACGCTGTCGACCTGGACGCTGACATTGAAGTCCGGTTCGCTGCCCGCCGACGAGATCGAGCGGATCGAACGGCTCGACACGCCGCTGTCGCGTTTCTTCATGGCCGTGACCAGGACGCCGCGCGCGGTGGCGCTACGCCGCTACGGCCGCGCGATCAGCACGCACCCGGATTCGCTCACCTGCGCCTGCGCCCTCGACGAGAGCCTGATCCTGGAGAGCGACGACGTGGTGGTCGACGTCGAGGTCGGCGGCGAGACGACGCGGGGCGCCTCCAGCGTCTATCCCCCGCGCATGGTCGAGCGCTGGCCGGACCGCGACGCCAATGCCCGCATCATCCGTCGTGCCGACACGAAAGGCTTCGCCGACATGCTGGTCTCGGTGCTGGCATGACGCGCCGGATGCATCTCGGCCTGTTCATCCTCGGCACGGGCAGCCATGTCGCGGGCTGGCGCTATCCCGGCGCCTTCGACAGCTTCCAGGACCTCGGCCAGGTCCAGGCGATCGCACGCACCGCCGAACGCGGCAAGTTCGACCTGATCTTCATGGGCGACAATCTCTATGCCGACCCGGCGGCGCACCCCTCCTACACGCTGCGGCTGGAGCCGCTGACCATGCTCTCGGCGCTGGCGACGAGCACCAGCCATATCGGCCTCGGCGCCACCGCCTCGACCACCTATGGCGACCCCTTCAGCGTCGCCCGCGCGTTCGCCTCGCTCGACCATATCAGCCGGGGGCGCGCCGCCTGGAACGCGGTGACCACGGCCAATGCGACCACGGCCGCGAATTTCGGCCGCAGCCACCCGGATCACGGCGAGCGCTACGCCATCGCCGAGGAGTTCGTCGGCGTGGTGCGTGGCCTCTGGGATTGCTGGGACGACGACGCCGTCGTCGCGGACCGGGTGAGCGGCCTCTATATCGACCCGACCAAGGTGCGCAGCCTCGACCATGACGGCTCCTATTTCCAGGTGAAGGGCCCGCTCAACATCGGCCGCTCGCCGCAGGGCCAGCCGGTGGTGCTGCAGGCCGGCGGCTCGGCGCCTGGCCAGCGCCTGGCGGCGCGGACCGCCGACGTCGTGTTCTCCGTGGTGCAGGACTTCGAGGAGGCCCGCCGGGCCTATGCCGAGTTCAAGGCGCTGCTGCCGCAGTTCGGCCGGCGTGCCGAGGACGTCACCTGCCTGCCCGGCGTCATGCCGGTGGTGGGACGGACCGAGCGCGAGGCCTTCGACAAGCTCGCTACCTTGCAGAGCTTCGTCTCTTCCACCAATGCGCTCGCCCTGCTCTCGGACCGGTTCGGCACCGACATGAGCGCCTACGACCTCGACGGGCCGATCCCCGACCTCGCCCTGCCGGACAGCTATCATTCCTTTGCCCGGGTCATGCTGGCCAAGGCGCGGCGCGAGGGCATGACTCTCCGCGACGTCTACAACCTGATGGCGGCGGCGCGCGGGCACTGGGTGCTGTGCGGCTCGGCGCAGACCGTCGCCGACACGCTGCAGCACTGGTTCGAGAACGGCGCCGCCGACGGATTCAACATCATGCCGCCCTTCTTCCCCGAGGGGTTCGAGGATTTCGTCGACCTGGTCGTGCCGATCCTGCAGGAGCGCGGGCTGTTCCGCGCCGACTACGAGGGCACGACGCTGCGCGATCATCTCGGGCTGGAGCGGCCGGCGCCGCGGCGTCCGGGCTGACCAGCCGCGCCTTCCAAGACGACAGGAGACGACCATGGATTTGCGTTTGACCGGCAAGACGGTCCTGATCACCGGAGCCTCCCAGGGCATCGGCGCCGGCCTTGCCAGGGCCTTCGCCGAGGAGGGCTGCCATGTCGCCCTGACGGCGCGCAATGCCGACAAGCTCACGGCGCTCGAGGCCGGCATCCGGTTGGATTTCCCGGCAGCGGAGGTCAGGCTCTTCCCGATGGACCTGACCGAGCCGGGCGCGCCCGAACGCCTCGCGACGGAGGCCGGCGATGTCGACATCCTCGTCAACAATGCCGGCGTCATCCCTTCCGGCTCGCTCACCGACATCGACGAGGCGAAGTGGCGCGCCGGCTGGGAACTGAAGGTGTTCGGCTATATCAACCTTTGCCGGCTCTACTATCCCCGGATGAAGGCGGCCGGCGGCGGCGTGATCATCAACAATATCGGCAATGGCGGCGAGATCTCCGACCCGCGCTACATCGCCGGCGGCGTCGGCAATGCCAGCCTGATGCATTTCACCCGGGCCCTTGGCGGCTCGAGCCTCGACGACAACATCCGGGTGGTCGGCGTCAACCCCGGCCCGGTCGACACCGACCGGATCTATGCCATGCTGCGCAAGCGGGCGAAGGACCTCTACGGCGACGAGGGACGCTACGGCGAGCTTGCGCAGACCTATCCGCTCGGCCGGCCGGCGCATGTGCGGGAGGTGACCGACCTCATCGTCTTCCTCGCCTCGTTCCGCTCGGGCTATACCAGCGGCACGATCATGACCGTCGACGGCGGCATCGCTTCGCGCCGCTCGATCATCTGAGGCCGGTGATGACCGCGACGCGCGTGAAGCGCCTGGGCATGCTGGCGCCCTCGTCCAACACGGTGCTGGAGCCGGAGACGGCAAGGCTCCTGCCGGCAGACGGCTCGGTGACCGCCCATGTCTCGCGCCTGCGCGTCGTCACCATCTCGCCCGAGGCCGATTCGCTCGGCCAGTTCGAGCTTGGCCGCGTCCTCGCCGCCGCCGAGCTGCTGGCCGACGCCAAGGTCGACCTGATCCTGTGGAACGGCACGGCGGCGAGCTGGCTCGGCTTCGACCACGATGCGCGCATGGTCGCCGCGATCGAGGCCCATACCGGCATTCCGGCGACCACGGCGGTGCTCGCCATCAACGCCGCGCTCGCCCGGATCGGCGCGCGCCGCATCGGCCTGGTCACGCCCTATGTCGAGGCGCTGGAAGAGCGCATTATCGCCAATTATCGCGGCATCGGCATCGAGACCGCGGCCGCCGTGCGCCTCGACCTGACGGAGAATACCGCCTATGCCGCGGTGAGCCCCCAGGAGATCGCCGCCATGGCGCGGCGGGTGGCGGCAGGTCCGGCGGATGCCGTGCTGATCCTGTGCACCAACCTCGCCGGCGCCTCGGTGGCGCCGGACCTAGCGGCGGAACTCGGGGTGCCGGTGCTGGATTCGGTGCGGGTGGCGGTGGAGCACAGCTTGAGCCTGCTCGGGCAGCATTGAGCCTGATCCCGTTGATCAGGGGCAGCCCATCTTGCAGGATATAAGGGTGGCCCTCCGCAGGGCAGAGGAGGTCGGATGACGCGGGAGTTCATTCCCATCGAAGAAACCGTCGCCGAATGGCGCGGGGATCCAGAATACGTTGCCGCCTATGATTCGCTCGAAGAGGAGTTCGCATTGGCCGAAGCTCTTATCGAGGCCCGCGGTGCTGCGCACATGACGCAGGAGCAGGTGGCGAAGGCCATGGGCGTGACGCAGAAAGCCGTGGCCAGGCTCGAGAGCGGCCGCAGCATGCCTTCGACCCGAACCTTGAAGCGCTATGCCGAGGCAACCGGCACGCGCCTGCGGATCAGTTTCGAGCGGCCTCGTACGGTGCCTGCACCGGCTCGCTAGGGCAGGATTGAGCCGCTATGCTGAGGCGTGCGGATGCGGCGCATCCTGCCGAGGGTGGACGTTCACCGACAGTTCCACCTCCTGACCCAATCGCGTCAAGATCGTCATCAGCTGGTCCAGCGTGAACCGTTCGACCTTGGCGCGGCGAATGCGGGAGAAGTCGGCATGGCTGATGCCGGTGGCCTCCTCGGCTTTCCGCGTTGTCCATTGGCGCGTATCGAGTATCTTGATGATCTCGGAGGCCATTAGCGCCTTGGCCTGCCGGAGGTCGGCGTCGTCGCGACCGAAATCGCGAAAGACGTTGCCACTGCCGTGAATCAACTCCATGTCGTCGCCGATGCTCATCGCAACATCTCCTTCGCCTATCGAGAGACTCATATAACTTGGGGGCTTAAGCCATAGGGCAGAGCCAAAGGGAAAGGGTCGAAAAACAAAACTTTCCAACGAAGCAATCTGAACGGTTCACAGAGCAGTTTGAAAATTTGAATCTGACGAGAACAGAGAACATTTTGAGTAGATATTCAAGAAAGTATCAGGAACACCAAATGCCATTTTGAAGCTCGTGAGCCTCGTTAAGCGTCTTGTAGTCCCAGATACGCGGATAGACCTCGTTTCCAACAAAGAGCGCTTGGGCCGATTTCCTCATTGTTTTCTCGTGAGATCCAAATCTGTCCAAGATCCACTGCTCTTGTACTTCCCATGCGAAGTCTGCATCTAAAATGTCTTGGACAAGATCCAAACTTTCCTTGACATTGTCGTGATGCTTGCGAAATTCCCATGCCGCCAAATCGGCAGCCTGCAATGGCAATATCTTGCGAGACGTAATATCTCTGTTGAGGGGTGTCAGTTTAATATTCGGCAGATTGTCCTTTAAATCACTCGAATGACTTGCATATTCACTTGCCTTTCTCAGGCGTGATGAAGTTTTATCAAAATGATCGAATACCAATTCGGTATTAAAGCCGGGATTTTCTTCGCATGCACCTCTCATGCATCCGTATATGGCAAGTACATACGGGTCTAATTTCAACTTTCTTTCCTTCTCGAATCGATCCAGATCGGCAAGTCGTACTAGAGATAAGATCGCAACAAGCCTACTCTCTGTGATGATTTTGGTTAGGTCGGACAAAAAGGACCTTACTTCTTCCTTGTGCTCCTCTATTGGGTGCCATTTGGCATAGACCCCGGTCGGGCTGGCCATCTCCTTCATATGGAAATATGGAACTCCATGCCGCCCAAGGACAGCAGACCATTCGGCTTCAAAAAACTCCCATCTGAGATAGCCGCCAACGTACCCACCGATAACCAACAAAGGGTCTTTGAAACTGTCGTCCATATAACCCTTGAAATCGGCTGCCATTGAAGCTTCCTGTCAGCGAAAAAGGAGAGATGATAGCCGCACCTTGATTGGGACTTCAGCGTCGAATACAAAAATTATATCACTTCAGGTTGGGGAGGCGAAGTATAATGTTCTCAATATGAATCGGACGGATTCCGCTTCCGGTAAATCGTATGAATGAGCGCTTGGCCGTTCATGGATCGGAATAACGCTACCCCTTCATCATCCGCCGCGCCTCGCCCTCCAACCGCCGGGCCAGGGCCTTGCGGTCGGTGGTCTCGCCATAGGGCACGGCCTCGCCCCAGCTGACCACCACGTCGACCGGGCCGCCGGCGAGGACGCCGATCAGGTGCGGCGCCAGGTCCATGTCGCCGATCCAGGACAGGGCCGGCATGTGGGCGCGGGAGATCGGCAGGCCGTCGCGGCGGGCGTAGCGGATGGCGAGCGGCTGGACGAGCACGGGCGCCTGGGCCGCGCGCAAGGCGGTCTGCGCCGCGCCGATCAGGGCCGAGCGGAAGGGCAGGACGCGCACGCCGTCGCCGGTGGTGCCCTCGCCGAACAGCACCATGGCGTCACCCGCCGTCAGCCGCTCGCCGATGGCGGCGGTGGCCGCGCCGGTCTTGTGGCGGCGCTCGCGCTCGATGAACACGCTGCGCTGCAGCCGGGCGAACAGGCCGATCACCGGCCAGCCTGCGACCTCGCTCTTGGCGACGAAGGAGAGCGGCATCAGCGAGCCGATGACCGGGATGTCGAGCCAGGAGACATGGTTGGCGACGATCAAGAGCGGGCGGCCGGGCTCGGGCGCGCCACGCGTGTCGACCTTGACGCCGATGATTCCGAGGACGATGCGGTGGAACAGCACGGGCAGGCGGGCCCGCAGCCGCCAGCCCCAGCGCACCGCCGCGATCTGCAGCGGCAGCAGGGGCAGCGCCACCAGCGCCACGGCGAGGATGCGCAGGGCCGCCTTGACCGGCACGGCGCGTCAGGCCCCGCCCGCAGCAGCGGGGTGCCGCCTGGTCCCGACTGTCTGGTCCTCCGCCTCTGTCACGCGCCGATTCCGCCTCGTCCAAAGCGGCTTATAGGCACGGGCAGGCGCCCGCGTCCATTGCGTCTATTCGGCGGCGGCCAGGCCCGGCGCGGGACGGTGCATCTCCGGCTCCGGCAGGTCGTCGGCGTCGCGGTGCGGCGGCGCCGCCTTGCCGCGGCGGAACCAATCGGACATGTACTCCATGGCAATATAGACCACCGGCGTGATGTAGAGCGTCAGGAGCTGCGACATCATCAGGCCGCCGACCACGGCGACGCCGAGCGGCTGGCGCAGCTCGGCGCCGGCGCCGGTGCCCAGCGCGATCGGCAGCGCGCCGAGAATCGCCGACAGCGTGGTCATCATGATCGGGCGGAAGCGCAGCGTCGCCGCCTCGACGATCGCCTCCTTGGCGCTGGCGCCGGCGGCGCGGCGCCCCACCGCGAAGTCGACCATCATGATGGCGTTCTTCTTGACGATGCCGATCAGCATGATCAGGCCGATCATGGCGATGACCGACAGTTCCAGGCCGAACAGCTCCAGCGTCAGCAGCGCGCCGATGCCGGCGGAGGGCAGGCCGGACAGGATGGTCAGCGGGTGGATGAAGCTCTCGTAGAGGATGCCGAGCACGATGTAGACGACGAGGATCGCCGCGAACAGCAGGAAGGGGATGTTCGCGGTCGAATCCTGGAACTGCTGAGCTGCGCCCTGGAAGCTGGTCGAGATGGTGGCGGGCAGGCCGGCCTCGTCGGCCGCGGCGTTGATCCGGTCCACCGCCTGGCTGAGCGAGACGCCGGCGGCCAGGTTGAACGAGATCGTCACCGAGGGCAGCTGCGCGATGTGGGACAGCGACACCGCGGTCGGCTTCTCCACGACATGGGCGACGCTGTCGAGGGGAACGAGGGCGTTGTTGGCGGTCCGGACGGTGATCTTGCGCAGCATTTCCTCGGTGGTGCCGAACTTCTCGGCCGCCTCCAGGATCACCTGATAGGTGTTCTCGGGAGCATAGATGGTCGAGACCTGGCGGGTGCCGTAGGCGGCATAGAGGGTGTTGCGGATCTGGTCGATGGTCAGCCCGAGCCGGGCTGCGGCGTTGCGGTCGATCTCGAGCACGGCGTCGCGCGCCTTGATCTGCAGATCGGAATTGACGTCGAGCACGCCGGGGATCGAGCGCATGCGCGCCTCGACCTTCTGCGCATAGCCGCGC
This sequence comes from Labrys wisconsinensis, assembly GCF_030814995.1. GTDB lineage: Bacteria > Pseudomonadota > Alphaproteobacteria > Rhizobiales > Labraceae > Labrys > Labrys wisconsinensis. Next base: position 424,627 of record NZ_JAUSVX010000005.1, read on the forward strand.
AACTCGTCGACATCGGGCGACTGCAGCGCGAACTGGTATTGGCTGCGCGACTGCACGCCGCCGATATTGATCGACTGCACCGGCTGGAAATAGACCTGGATGCCAGGCACGCTCGCCGCGGCGCGGCGCAGCCGCCCGATCACCGTGCCGACATCGGCGGTCCGCTCCGGCTTGTCCTTCAGCTGGATGAAGAAGCGCCCGGCGCTGACCTGGTTGGTGCCCGATCCGCCGACGGTCGAGGTGACCGAGGTCACGTCGGGATCCTGGCGGATCAGCTCGGCGACCGCCTGCTGGCGCGCGGCCATGGCATCGAACGACACGTCGTCAGGGCCGAGCGAGGATCCGGAGACGAGGCCGGTATCCTCCTGCGGGAAGAAGCCCTTGGGAATGGCGTTGAAGAGATAGACGGTGACGAAGAAGGTGGCGAAGGTCACGCCGAGCATGATGACCGGCGCATTGACCGCGCCGCGCAGGCTCCAGGTGTAGAGCCGGGTCAGGGCGCTGAAGCTCGCCTCGAAGACCCGCAGGATCAGCGGCTCGCGCCGGCTATCGTCATGCTCCCGGATCAGGCGGGCGCACAGCATCGGCGTCAGCGTCAGCGAGACGATGCAGGAGATCAGGATCGCCAGGGCGATGACATAGCCGAACTCGGAGAACATCCGCCCGACCACGCCGCCCATGAAGATCACGGGCAGGAACACGGCGATCAGCGACAGCGTCATCGACAGGATGGTGAAGCCGACCTCGCGCGAGCCCTTGAGCGCCGCCTGGAACGGGGTCTCGCCGTTCTCGACATGGCGGACGATGTTCTCGAGCATGACGATGGCATCGTCGACCACGAAGCCGACGCAGAGCGTCAGGGCGAGCAGCGAGATATTGTCGATGGAGAGGTTCAGGAGCCACATGCCGGCGAAGGTGCCGATCAGCGAGATCGGCAGGGCGATGGCCGGGATCAGCGTCGCCCGGGCGCTGCGCAGGAAGAAATAGATGACGATGGTGACCAGGACGATCGACAGGCCGAGGGTGAACTCCACGTCCTCGATCGCCGCGCGGATCGACTTCGAGCGGTCGTTCATGACGTTGACGTCGACGCCGGGCGGCATGCTCGCCTTGATTTTCGGCAGGATCGCCTTGGCGGCGTCGACCACCGCCACGGTGTTGGCGTCGGGCTGGCGCTGGATGGCGAGGACGATGCCGCGCGTTCCGTCCTGCCAGCTCGCCGTCTGGTTGTTCTGGACGCTGTCGATGGCGTTGGCGACGTCGGAGATGCGCACCGGCGCGCCGTTCTGCCAGGACACGACCACCGGCATGTAGCCGGCGGCGTAGCGGATCGGGCCGGTGGCGTCGAGGATGGCGGTGCGGCTGCCGCTGGTCATCGAGCCGACCGGCTGGTTGGAATTGGCGGCGGCGAGCGCGTTCTGGAGATCGGTCAGGGTCAGCCCGCGCGCGGTGAGCTGGTCGAGATCGGCCTCGACCCGGACGGCATATTGCTGGCTGCCATAGATCGAGACCTGCGCCACGCCGGGCAGGGTGGAGAGCTGCGGCAGGATGGCGGATTGGGCGAAACGGTCGATATCGGAGAGGCGCACCGTCTTTGAGGTGAGCGTCAGGAACAGGATCGGCTGGTCGGCCGGATTGACCTTGCGGAAGCTCGGCGGCGTCGTCATGTCGGTGGGCAGCTGGCGCTGCGCCGTGGAGATGGCCGACTGGACGTCGAGGGCGGCGCCGTCGATGTTGCGGTTGAGGTCGAACTGCAGCACGACCTGGGTCGAGCCGAGGGTCGAGGTCGACGTCATCTGGGTGATGCCGGCGATCGAGGAGAACTGCTTCTCCAGGATGGCCGCGACCGAGGAGGCCATGGTCTCCGGGCTGGCGCCCGGCAGCTGGGCGCTGACCTGGATGGTCGGGAAGTCGACGCGCGGCACCGCCGCCACCGGCAGCTGGCGGAAGCCGAACCAGCCGGCGGCGACGAAGGCGACCATCAGCAGGATGGTCATCACGGGTCGGCGGATGCACAGCTCCGACAGCATGGGATCCTCTCAGCCCTTCGGAACGGGAATGTTGGCGGCGGTGTCGTTCGCCGGCGGCTTGATGCTGACCTCGGCGCCGTCGACCAGCCGGAGCTGGCCGTCGACCACGACGTCCTCGCCCAGCGACAGGCCGGATGTGACGATCGTGTCCGGGCCGGAGCTGCGGGTGATGCTGACCTGCCTGAGCTGCGCGGTCTTGCCGTCCTTGATGGCGAAGACGTAGGGACCCTGCTGGCCGAGCTGGAGGGCGGCCGTGGGGATGGTGATCGACTCGCCCTTCGGAGCGATCACCACTTGCGCCTGCACATAGGCCCCCGGCCACAGCACCTCGTCGGCATTGGGCACCTTGGCCTTGACGCCGACCGTTCCGGTGGTGGTGTCGACGGCGTTCTCGATGAAGTCGACCGTGCCGGAGACGGTGGTCTTGCCCTGGGTGACGTCGACGCGGACGTTGCCGGCGGCGATCGCCTCGCGCAGCTCCGCCAGGCGCGTCTGCGGGATGGAAAAGGCGACCTGGACCGGGTCCATCTGGTTGAGCGTGGCGAGGGGGGCCGCATCGGCGGCGCGGACGATGGCGCCGGGCTTCATCGGGATCGAGCCGACCCGCCCGGTCACCGGCGCGGTGATGACGGTGTAGGAGAGCTGCGTGTCCATGGCGTCGTGCGAGGCCTGGTCGACCGCGAGCTGGGCCTGCGCTGTCTTCAGCGTGGTCACCGCGGTGTCGCGGGTGACGACGCTGCCGGCGCTGGTCTTGAGCAGGTCCTGGGCGCGGCGCAGGTCGTTCTGGGCCTGCTGGATCTGCGCCTGGTCCTTCTCGATCTGGGCATCGATCTGGGCGAGCTGCGCCTTGACGGCGCGGTCGTCGAGCGTGAACAGGCGGTCGCCCTTCTGCACGCGCGCACCCTCGGCGATGTCCACGGTGGCGATCTGGCTGTCGAGGCGCGGACGGATGGCGATGGAGGCGATGGACTGGACGGTGCCGACGGCGTCGATCGTCACCGGCACGGCCTTGCTCTCGGCCTTGGCGAGCACGACCGGCACGGCGCCGCCGCGGTGCTGGCGGCCGGCCTCGGCAGCCTTGGGGTTGGCGGCCGGCGGCGCCGCGGCCTCGGCAAGGCCCGGCACCGAGGCCAGCACGGCGGCCGAGCCCGGCACATGCTGCACGAGGAAGGGAACCACGGTCGTCCGCTGCCACCAGCCGAGGCCGGCGATGACCGCGAGAACGAAGAGCCAGTTTGCCAAGCGTTTCATCATCGTCACCGTCTGAATGGGTTCGGCGGGCGCTTCGGCTGCGCTCCCGCCGCGTTCACAGTCTTTGCAAGGGTTCCGGCGCCGTGGCCGCTGCCCGGGCCGCGACCGGGCGCTCGGCCGGCGCGAGCATGTTGCTGCCGGCATCCCGCGGCAGCTGCAGGAACAGCAGGGTGGAGAGGGCGGCGATGCCGCCGACCAGCAGGAACACCGGCGGGAACATCGGCGCGGTCAGCGCCGTGCTGCCGAAGGCGCTCTGCGAGGCCTGCAGGCCGAGGGCCGCGACGGAGACGCCGACCGAGCCCGACAGCTCCTGCAGCACCGCGGTGAAGCTGGTCACCCGGCCCATCAGATGATCCGGCACCTCGGCGACCGCCGAGACGTTGACGCTGGTGAACTGCAGCGAGCGCACGAAGCCGCCGGCGAGCAGCGTGGCGGCGATCAGCGCCACCGGCATGCCGGCATGGAACAGGGCCGGCGCCGCGACGAAGGCCGAGGACAGCACCGCATTGGCGACCAGCACGGTGCGGAAGCCGTAGCGGCGCAGCACGGTGGACGCGAGGGTCTTCATCGCCATGGCGCCGAGGCCGGTCGAGAGCGTCAGCAGCCCGGATTCGAACGGCGTGAAGTTGAAGCCGAGCTGGAACAGCAGCGGCAGCAGGAAAGGCGTGGCGCCGACGCCGACACGGAACAGGAAGCCGCCGACGACGGAGGCCCGGAAGGTCGGGAAGCGCAGCAGCTTGAGCTCGATGATCGGCGCCGGGCTGACGAGGGCGTGGCGCACGAACAGGGCGAGCAGCACGACGCCGCCGGCGACCAGGGCGAGGGTGGTCGAAGGCTCGACCAGGCCGAGCCCGGCCAGCGTCGCCCCGGTGAGCAGCGCGGCGAGGCCGGGGCCGACCAGGACGAAGCCGAGGAGGTCGAACGGCCGGCGCTCGTCCTCGCGCACGTTGGGCACGAACAGGCTCGCCAGCACGATGCCGAGCACCGCGATCGGGATGTTGATCCAGAAGATCCAGCGCCAGGAGAAATAGGTGGTGATGAAGCCGCCGAGCGGCGGGCCGGTAACGGGGCCGAGCAGGGCGGGGATGGTCAGCCAGGCCATGGCGTTGACCAGGTCGTGCTTGGGCGTGGTCTTGAGGATGATCAGCCGGCCGACCGGCACCATCATCGCGCCGCCGACACCCTGCAGCACGCGGGCGGCGACGAGCTCGGTGAGGCCGTTCGACAGGCCGCAGGCGATCGAGCCGGCGCCGAACACGACGATGGCGCCGCGGAACACGGTGCGGGCGCCGAAGCGGTCGGCCATCCAGCCGGAGGCGGGGATGAAGATGGCGAGCGCCAGGAGATAGCTGGTCAGGGCGAGCTTGAGATGGATCGGGCTGGTGCCGAAGTCGCGGGCGATGGTCGGCAGCGCGGTGGAGAGCACCGTCGCGTCGAGGTTCTCCATGAACAGCCCGGTGGCGATGATCACCGGCAGCAGGCGGCCCGAGGGCAGGAAGGTGGTGCTCCGGGTCACGGCCGCCCCTCCGGCGCCAGGCCCCGGAAGGCGAAGTCGACGATCGCGGCGGTGATCTCGGCATCGCCGGCGAGGTCGGAATTGGTGCCGCTCCAGACCAGGCCGATCAGGAAGCGGGCCGCGACGGCGGGATCGACGGCACGTGCCTCGCCGGCCGCCTGGCCCTCGGCGATGACGCCGGCGAGGCGGGCGGCGATGCGGGCCCGGCGTGGGCGGAACACCCGGCGCTTCCAAGTCTCGCCGCCGCTGAGGTCGCGCATCGGCACGATGTGGTCGCGGAAGGTCGGCACCATCTCGCCGACGAGGCGGGAGAGGCGTTCGGCCATCGGGCCGGGCACGGCGAGCGCCGCATCGAGGCGGGCTTCGAGGTCGTCGAGAGTCTGGGCGAAGACAGCCTCGAACAGCGCCTCCTTGCCCTCGAAATAGCGGTAGATCGTCGGCTTGCCGATGCCGGCCTCGAAGGCGATGTCGTCGACCGTCGCGGCCTCGTAGCCGAGCCGGGCGAAGACCCGCCGCGCCGCTTCCAGCAGGCGGGCGCGGCGCAGGTCGCGCCAGCGCTCCTCCTGATGATCCTGCACCTGGTCCATGCCCGCTCCGGCCGCCGTTGAACTGACAGGTTACGAATAGAACCCGCAAGTTTCATCTGGGCCCTGATTGTGGTGGAATTGCGCAGGATCATGACTACGGCGCGACAGTCCTCCGCCGACCGGCTGCACAAGTTCGTGAGAAATGTTTCCCGTCTGTAAAGTCGCGGCCGGCGCGGCGCCTTGCGATCAGACCCGCCGGAAATCGACCACCAGCCTGCCTTCGACGCGGCCCTCGTGCAGGGCGCGCAGACCGTCGTTGATCTCGGCGAGCCCGATCGCCCGCGTCTGGCTGCGCAGGGGGGCGGCGGCGTGCAACCGCATCAGCTCATCCATTTCCCGGCGCGTTCCGACGCTCGTGCCGGTGATGGCGACGCCGGTCGCCGTGAGCCATTCCTGGCTGACGGGGACCGGCTCGGCCACCATGGCGGCGGCGATGATGGTGCCGCGCGGGCGAATGGCGCCGAGCATGATCGGCCAGGTCGCCGCGGACGGGGCGAAGTTGATGCAGGCATGCATGCCGCCGAGCGCCTGGAGCGATGCGGCGGCCCCGGCATCGGCGGGCACGACATGATGCGCGCCGGCGGCGCGGGCCTGCTCGAGCTTGGCCGGCGACACGTCGAGCGCCACGACGGTCGCGCCGGTCCGCGCGGCGATCTGGACGGCGAACAGGCCGAGCCCGCCGCATCCAAGGATGGCGCAGCGCATGCCGGCGCGCAGGCCCGCCTTGCGGACCGCGCCGAAGGCCGTGACCCCGGCGCACATCAGCGGCGCGGTGACGATCGGATCGGCGCCGGCCGGGATGCGCACCGCGTAGCGCGCATCCACCGTGGCATAGTCGGCGAACGCCCCCTGCACGTCGAAGCCGTGGGCGCGTTGCGCCTGGCAGAAGCATTCGGCGCCGTCGCGGCATTCGGCGCAGCCGCCGCAGGTGTCGTGCAGCCAGGGCACGCCGACGCGGTCCCCCTGTTGCCACCCCTGCGCGTCCGCGCCGACGGCAACCACCACGCCGATGCCCTCGTGCCCCGGGATCAGCGGATGCGGCTGGTGCGCCGCCCGGGCGCTGCCGGTCCAGATGTGGACGTCGGTGTGGCACAGGCCGCAGGCCTCGACCCGGACCAGCAACTGCCCGGGCCGCAGCCGGGGCAGGGGCACGCGGTCGATGCGCAGGGGCATGCCGGGTCCGTCGAGGAGCGCGGCCCGCATGGTGGCGGGCGGCGCGACGGGGCCGAAGAGATCGACGATGCCCGTCATTGCGCCAGGGCCGCCCGGACCGCAGGGAGCGCCGGCTGCCCGTCGTGCGTCGTGACGCCGTCGAGCCAGGCTTCGAGCTTCTCCGGGTGCGCCTTGAGCAGCGCCAGCGCGGCGGCGGGCGCTTCCATGCCGTCGTCGACGATCATCTTCATGCCGCGGTTCTCATAGGCGACGTCGAAGGTGAGGTTGCGGAAGAAGCGCGCCAGGTTCGGGCAGGCTGCGGCGTAGCCCGGGCGCGAGAGTGTCCGGACCGTCGAGCCGCCGAAGTTCGGCCCGAACTCCTGGTCGCCGCCGGCGAGGTAGGTGATGTCGTAGTCGAGGTTCATCGGGTGCGGCTGCCAGCCGAGGAACACCACCCATTCCTTGCGTTCGATCGACCGGCGAACCTGGGCCAGCATGCCCTGCTCGCTGGACTCGACGATCTCCCAGTCCTTCAGGCCGTGGCGACCGGCCGCCACCATGTCGAGAAGCGGCTGGTTGGTGCCGGGCTCGATGCCGTAGATCTTCTTGTAGAACCGATCCGGAAACCTGGCGAGGTCGTCGAAGCTGCGGACGCCGGCATCCGCGACATAGGTCGGAACGGCCAGCGTATACTTGGCGCCTTCCAGGTTGGTGGTGACGACATCGACCCAGTTCTTGTCGAAATAGGCCTTGAACTCGATGTCCTGGGCCGGCCGCCAGTTGCCGAGGAAAATGTCGATCTGGCCGGTCTTCAGGCTCTCATAGGCGACGTTGAGGCCGAGCAGCGTGTTGCTCATCTCATAGCCCATCGCCTTCAGCACGAGGCCGGCCGTCGTCGTGGTCAGGACGATGTCGGTCCAGCCCATGTCGGCGCTGCGGACGCGGGCGCAGGATGCATCCTCGGCGCTGGCGTGGAACGAGCTCAGGGTTGCGGCAACGGCCGCGGCGATCAGTCTCTTCATGGCGGTTCCCGATGGATGGCTGGCGGCCCCGGCTTCGATGCCGTCCTGTGCGGGCCTTGACCCGAGCCAATCACAGCGCTGTTTTTTGTCAATTCAATTTTTTGTACGAGCATACAAAAAACTGACTGCTACAGTCCGGCGCATGAGCGGGGCCGCCAGGAAGAAGCCGATCGAGGAAGTGCGCCGCCGCGAGCTGATCGAGGGCGCCTATCGGGTGTTCCTGGAGCACGGCCTCGGCGGCCTGACGACGGCACGGATCTGCCGCGAGGCCGGCATGTCGCCCGGCCTCCTCATCTATTATTTCAAGAGCAAGGACGAGGTGCTGTTCTGGATGGTCCGCCACGCCAACCGTGTCATCATGGACGAGGTGGTGCGCCGGATGAAGGCGGCGGCAAACCGCTGGGACCGCCTGATGGCGATCGTCTCGGGCAACTTCCCGGCCGACCTGTTCGACCGCAACACCGCCAATGCCTGGGTGTCGTTCTATGCCGCGGCGGCGCACGACGCGCAGCTGGCGCGCCTGCAGACGCTGTTCCACCGGCGCCTGGCGTCAAATCTGGCGAGCTGCGTCGACCCGCTGCTGGACGGCGCCGAGCTGGCGCGGTTCACGCTCGGTATCGGTATCCTGATCGACGGTGCCTGGCTGAGGAAGGGCGCCGCCGGCGTCGAGATGACGTCGGCGGACGCGATCGGACTGATCGAGAGCCACATCCGCTGCAGCCTGGGCGAGGTGGGCGTCGCGCGCCTGCGGCAGATGCCGTCATAGGAGCCGGCGCGCGGACGGCTATTCCGCCGCCACCGGCAACCCGACCGGGGCAGGAGACGCCGGTGCCGCCGAGCCCGCAAGAGCCGCCCGGGCTCTTGGCGAGGCACTGCTGGTGATAGTCCTCGGCGAGATGCGGTCGATATGGGTATTTCCGCACGCTTTGCGCAGGGGACGGCGCCTCACCCGCGCACCACGGTGCCGATGCGCGAGCGCGGCCGGCGGCCGAGCCGCAGGCACAGCGCCGACAAGAGCATCAGCACGACGAAAAAGGGCACGGCCAGCAGCGGCGCGACGATGCCGCCCCACAGCGCCGGACTGAACACCGCGTCGACCGAGGCCTGTGCCGCGGCCAGGCTGCGGCTGCCGATATGGGCCCAAACGTCGGCAAGCGAGGTGGCCTCCGGCCTGGAGTCGGCGATCGAGCGCGCGCCGTCCACCACCACGGCGACGAAGGCCCCCGCCGCGAGCAAGAGCCCGATGAAGCGCGCCAGGAACCGCATGCACCCTCGTCCCGATGACCGATCGCCGGCAAACTAGGCCGGTGGAGCGCCGAGGTAAACCGCGCCGGCCATTCCGCCCCCGCCCGCGTCACATTTCCGCGATGAAACCGCCGACGAGGCGGTTTACAAACCCCGCCGGCCTCGCCATAAGCAGCGCGCCGGACAGGTGGCCGAGTGGTTGAAGGCGCACGCCTGGAAAGTGTGTATACGGGAAACCGTATCGCGGGTTCGAATCCCGCCCTGTCCGCCAACCATCCCTTTCAGGAAGTCGCACTGTGGCGCATGGCCACTGATTTCCGGCGACTTTTCTGCCGAAAATCCGCGCATTGAGATGCACTGGGGCGCGATGAATACCCGGGCATGCCGGGTATTCGGGGAAACAAGATGCCGCTGACGGACAGTTCGAGGCGCTGGCTCGGGAGTGATGCGAGATTCAGAGGCCGGCGTGGGTGGAGCACCATGCCTGGAACGTCATGAATTATACCAGCCCACTCAGGGAGTGACACAGGCCCATTTGCGGGCGCCGATGGATCGGATTCGGTCTGGATCGTTGAGGAGGAATCGCCAGGCGGTCTGACAGGCGTCGAGGATATCGTCGTAGGTATCCCAGACGGTGGCGCAA